>NZ_JAVVES010000037.1:0-19756 GCF_032250955.1 Sulfuriflexus sp.
CAACATGGCAACTGGTTCAGCAGCTACAATGAGAATTATCGGTCTTATCCTGGTCGTTTCAGGCCTTGGGCTTGCATTATGGGGTTACCAGTTATCCGGTTCCGCCGGTTCACAAATAACCCAGGCTGTTACGGGTTCGGATACGGATAAGGTGATGAGTCTCTACATTGCCGGCGCGGTCAGCTTTGTGGTTGGCATATACCTTTTCACAAAAAGATAATACTGAAGGCATCAGGCCCGAAAGTGTCAGGCTCGATTGGAACCGGTGTATAAGCTGGAAGCCCTGCTTCTGAAAAGCAACACTGTTTTCATTTGAGCCTGACCATTTTGGCCCGCGCCCGGGGGTTCTCCCGGGAACAGACCCCGCTTAATGAGGCCTGGCCTCAACCTGGCCTTGATAATATTGCCTCATTTCTGACTGGTCTGTGGTAATATCCCCGTTCAGTGTGCGGCTGTTATTTATGTGCTTTTCTCTCAGGCATTGCCGGCCAACTGATTAATGTCGACAATATTACATTTCTACATCTCCAATCACCGCATCGCGCTTAGTAGACTCATTTTTCTCTTCGCATAATGTTGTTTGTAAACCGTTCCTGATGTTAATCAACAGGTACCTGCTTTTTAATCAAATTGGTCAGTTACCTGGCTCGGAAAACACAATGCATATAGAAATAGTCACTACTCCTAACGACGCGTTAAAAGAAAGCGGCTTTGGATCGCTAAAGGCCTGCAACAGTGTTCTGGATGCCGTCCAGCGGCTGGGGCACAGTGTCAGACTCAATGTATGCCAGACCAGGGCGTGCCTGGATGACATCGTCAAAAGAAGACCCGGGCTGGTTGTGCTGGCGGTAAAGTATGTCCCGGTTACAAATGAAGATGATATCTGGCTGTCTGGTTATTTTTCCCAACACAAGGTTAATTTCACCGGCTCGCCAAGAGATGTGCTTGAATTTGATTCCAACAAGGTTAAGGCGAAAATGCATTTAACGAACAAGGGCATCAAGACGGCCAGCTACTTCATAGCAACACCCGGCCAGTATAAAACCGAAAGTCAATTGCCGGTTGCCTTCCCGCTGTTCCTGAAACCATTGGATGCCGCAAACGGGAATGGTATTGATGACCTGTCGTTTGTAAAAAACTTTGCCGATTTCGAAAGCAAGGTCGCCTCGCTATACGTGGCATTCAATCAACCCATACTCGCAGAAGAATACCTGGATGGCCGTGAGTTTACCGTTGCCGTTATCAGAAAGCACAATAATGAGTTGCTCCTGTCTGCGGTTGAAATCATTCCGCCGACATCAACTAACGGCCTCAGGATTCTGGGCGCACAGGCGAAAAAAGACGACTCAGAAAAGATGGTAAAGATTGACGATGATGAAACAAGAAACAGGGTAGCGGCACTCGCGGCCGATGCCTTTAATAGCCTCGGCGCCAGAGACTTCGGTCGCATCGATATCAAAACCAACCAGGGCGGCGAATGCTTTTTCATGGAGGCCAACCTCGTTCCCGGGATGACCTATGGTTCCAGTTATTTCCCTGAGGCCTGTAAAATAGCCCATGATCTTGATTACGATAAAGTAGTCGAATTACTCCTGGCCGGGGGCATTGCTCGCAGTTCATCAACCTTGCCGCCGAATCTGCAACCTGACTCGGATCACCTTGTTGCCGCACTGTAACGCATTGCTGAAATTGCACTGTCTCACATAATGTTTGACGAGGTTTCTCTCCAGCCGTAAAGTCTTGCCGCGGTCAGGAATAAAGCACGAATGAATTGAGGAATCATTGACGTATGTCCGATGAGCTTTTAGTCGAGGTTACACGTAACGGCACTGTCGAGAGCCGACATTTTGGTGCCGCCGTCGTCTGTGATTTCGAAGGCAGGGTTGTTGAGAGCTGGGGTAATATCGAAAGGCTGGTGTTTCCGCGCTCCGCGCTAAAGCCGATGCTGGCAATTCATCTGATTGAGAGCGGCGCCAGTGATCACTATTCCCTGAGTGACGCAGAATTATCATTGGCCTGTTCGTCTCACCAGGGTGAGCTCATACATCAAGAGCTCGTGGAATCATGGCTAAGCCGGCTCGGCTTGACCGAGGATCACCTGGCCTGCGGCCCGGTGTTACCTGAAGATACTGAGCGGGCTCATCAACTGCTGGCCTCCGGCCAGCAGGGCTGTCGAATTCATCATAATTGCTCAGGCAAACACACGGGCTTTCTGACCACGGCACTGCACCTGAACTTGCCCCTGGACAACTACCATTTGCTCGAGCATCCATTGCAACAACTCTCAATGGATATACTCTCTGACCTGGCTGGCGTTGATCTTAAACAGTACCCAATGGGCATCGACGGCTGTGGCTTGCCCGCACCGACGATGCCATTAATCCAGCTCGGTCGCGCCATGGCTCGCTTCGCTAAACCTGTGGGTTTATCCGCTACCCGGGCGCAGGCAATTTATCGTCTTCATCAGGCAATTACCAATGAGCCGCTCTATATTGCGGGGCATGGAACAGTGGTGACTGAACTGAACGACGTGACGAAAGGCGCCGTGCTCGCAAAAACCGGTGCCGAGGGCATTCTTACCGCGGCCTTACCCGCACGAGGGCTAGGCATTGCATTGAAGATAGCCGATGGCAGTGCCCGCGCACGCTCCGTTGCCTTACTGGCCATCCTTGATCGTCTGGATGTTCTATCTGATGAAGATAAGCATAAGCTTGAGTCCCACATTTCTCCAACGATAGTAAACTCAAGAGGCCTGATCGTAGGAGAGATTCGCCCCGCTGCATCCTGGTTGTAATGATGGCGAGCTGCCGGACAATCGGACAGACCACGGTTCTCCCAAAGGCCGGAAATATGTAGAACCGGGCCAGAGGGCAAGGTTCTTTAAATTGGAAACAACTGCTCTCTGACCGGGTTATTTGTTATCTATCCCACCATTTTGTTGGGGTTCGTGCCTCATCCCAACCTACGCTCTGCCAACGGCTAACCACAAACCCTTGACTTATAATAAGGTCTCGTTAAGATAGTAATTAATTACTATCTTTTAAATATCAGGATATGCAGATGCGGAGCCATTCAAAACACCTGCCAGCAGAAGAGCGTCGTGCGGTCACCGTCGAGACGGTGATTGAGTTGGCTGCCGAGCAGAATCCCAGCGTGATTACCACGGCGGCCATTGCCAAGCGCATGGGGCTGACTCAGGGCGCGCTGTTTCGCCATTTTCCCAATAAGGATGCCATTTTGAAGGCAGTGATGGAGTGGGTCGCGAAACGGTTGTTGTCGCGGGTGGATAAGGCGGTCGAGGGGGTGTCATCCCCGCTGGCTGCGCTAGAGGCGATGTTCATGGCGCATGTGACATTTGTTTCCGAGCATCCCGGTATCCCCCGTCTGTTATTTGGCGAACTGCAGCGTGCGGAGGTTTCCCCGGCAAAACGCATGGCGCAGACGCTGATCCACCGCTATGGTGAACGCCTGCACCAGCTCATCGAGGAAGGCAAGGCGCAGGGTGAGCTGGATGCCGCGCTTGATGTTGAGGCGGCGGCGGCGCTTTTTATCGGCACAATTCAGGGGCTGGTGATGCAATCGCTGCTGGCGGGTGATCTCAAACGTATGCGCGATGATGCGCCGGGAATTTTTGCTATTTATTGCCGTGGCATCAGGAGCGCAGCATGAAATATCTACCTGTTGGAAATCGTACTCTGGCGATGTTGGCGGTAATTCTGCCGTTGCTGGCGCTGTTGATTTATGTCGCTCTGCGTTCCGGCCCGCTGGCACCGGTGCCTGTGAGGCTCGCGACTGTCGAGACGCGATCAATCGCGCCGGGGCTGTATGGCATCGGTACCGTTGAGGTGCGTTATGCCTACAAGATCGGCCCGACGATGGCCGCGCGGGTGCAGACGCTTGACGTGCATGTGGGTGATCGGGTGACGGCGGGGCAGGTGCTGGGGACGATGGACCCGGTTGATTTTGATGCTCGCCAGCGCGCCCAGGATGCGGCGCTCAAGCGCGCCAGGGCGCAACAGCAGGAAGCCGCCGCTCGCCAGCGCTATGCCCAGGCTCAGGTGCAGCGTTATGAGCAGTTGGTGGTTGCCGGTTCCACCAGTGAGGAGGTGGTTGCTACCAGACGGCAGGAGTTGCAGGTGGTTGATGCCGCGCTTGTTGCGGCGCATGAGGAGTTCGCCCGGGTTAAGGCGGAGGGCGAGGTTCTGATCGCGCAGCGGCAGAACCTGCGTCTGCTGGCCCCGGTCGATGGGTTGGTGGTGGCGCGCAACGCCGATCCCGGCACGACAGTGGTCGCGGGACAGGCGGTGGTGGAGGTGATTGAACCCGAGAGTCTCTGGATCAATGTGCGCTTCGATCAGGTCAGCGCAACCGGGCTCAGCGCCGGGCTGGCGGCGCGCATTGCGTTGCGTTCGCGTAGCGTCCTGACTTTGAGCGGTGAGGTGTTGCGCGTCGAGCCACTGGCCGATGCGGTGACCGAAGAGATACTTGCCAAGGTGGTGTTCGAACAGTTGCCCGAGCCATTGCCGCCAATCGGCGAGCTGGCTGAAGTCACGCTGATGTTGCCGGCGCTGCCGGCGCAACCGACAGTACCCAATGCCGCCCTGCAACGAGTTGACGGGGTGCTGGGGGTATGGCGGGTCGAAGACGACGCGCTGGATTTTGTGGCGGTGAAAACCGGCGTGCATGATCTTGATGGCCGGGTGCAGATTCTTGAAGGCCTGAAAGCCGGGGAACAGGTGGTGGTCTATAGCCGGCAGACACTCACTGACGGCAGCCGTATTAAAGTGGTTGAGCAGCTGCCAGGCGTTGCGCCATGATCAGTCTGGCCGGACGTGACATCCTGCACGGGTGGGGCAAGTTCGTCTTTACCGGTGTCGGTTTGGGGCTGTTGATCGGCGTAACCTTGACCATGGCCGGAGTCTATCGCGGCATGATCGACGATGCCCAGGTGCTGATCGACAATAGCGGCGCCGACCTGTGGGTGGTGCAGAAAGATACCCTCGGCCCCTATGCGGAATCCTCCAGCCTCTACGAAGATATCTACCGCGGCATCGCCATCATGCCGGGGGTGGCGCAGGCGGTTAACGTTACCTATTTCACCATGCAGGTGCGCCACGGTGAGCGTGACGTACGCAGCATGGCCGTGGGCATCGTCCCCGGCGAGGCCGGGCAACCCGGCTGGCCGCCCTACCTGGTGGCGGGACGCCAGATCACCCGCAGCCACTACGAGGCGGTGGCCGACATCGCTACCGGTTTCAAGCTTGGTGATCGTATCAAGATTCGCCGTAACCACTACACGGTGGTGGGGCTGACCCGGCGCATGGTCTCCTCCAATGGCGATCCGATGGTGTTCATTCCCCTCAAGGATGCGCAGGAGGCGCAGTTCCTCAAGGACAACGATGCGATTGTGCAAAATCGTCGCCGCACCGCCGAAAACCCGAACTTCAATCGCCCCGGCGTGCCCGGCCTGCTGGAAGCGGTCATCGCTTCGCAAAGCGGCAACCCCTATGTCAATGCTGTGCTGGTGAGCATCAAGCCCGGCTATACGGCGGAGCAGGTGGCCGAGCCGATTCGCCGTTGGAAGCGCCTGACCGTGTACACCCGCGCGCAGATGGAAAGCATCTTGATCGAAAAGCTCATTGCCACGGCGGCCAAACAAATTGGCATGTTTCTGGTGATCCTGGCCCTGGTCAGCGCGGCCATTGTCGCCTTTATCATTTACACCCTCACTCTGGGCAAGATCCGTGAGATTGCGGTGCTCAAATTGATTGGCACCCGCAACCGCACCATTGCCGTGATGATCATGCAGCAGGCCATCGGCCTGGGGCTGATCGGTTTTGCCGTCGGCAAGATTGCGGCGACCTTCTGGGCACCGATCTTTCCCAAATATGTGCTGCTGCTGCCAGGTGATTCACTGCGCGGCTTCGTCGCGGTGGTGATTATTTGCGCGCTGGCCAGTGTGCTGGCGATACGCGCCGCACTCAAAGTAGATCCCGCGGAGGCAATCGGTGGCTGATACTTACGGCATTCGCATAGAAGGTGTCAGGAAGCGCTACGGCGAAGGTGACACTGCGGTCGATGCGCTCAGGCACGTCGACATGCAGGTGGCGCCCGGCGAGGTGGTCGGCCTGATCGGCCCCTCCGGTTCAGGCAAGAGCACCCTGCTCAAATGCCTGGGCGCGGTGATCGAACCCACCGCCGGGCGCATGATTCTGGGCGAGGAAGTGATCTACGACGACGGCTGGAAGATCCCCGATCTGCGTGCGCTGCGGCGTGACAAAATCGGCTTCGTGTTTCAGGCCCCATATCTGATCCCGTTTCTGGATGTCACCGATAACGTGGCACTGCTGCCCATGCTGGCGGGGCGCTCCAATGCTGAATCCCGCAAGCGCGCGCTGGAACTGCTGGAGGCGCTGGATGTGGGGCATCGCGCCAAAGCCATGCCCTCGCAGCTCTCCGGGGGTGAACAGCAACGGGTCTCCATCGCCCGCGCGCTGGTCAACCGGCCGCCGGTGATTCTGGCCGACGAGCCCACCGCACCGCTCGACAGCGAGCGCGCGCTGGCGGTCATCCGCATCCTCAACCAGATGGCGAGCCAGTATGAAACCGCCATTATTGTGGTGACCCATGACGAAAAAATTCTCCCCACCTTCAAGCGCATCTACCACATTCGCGACGGCAGAACCCACGAGGAGGCAGGCGAGGGGCGGGGGTTCGATTGAGCAGCACATGCTTATATAAAAATCATACTAATAGTCTTGATTTTGCATGGCCATAACGACATTCTTGGTAACAGTCAGGTGGGGGAGAAAAGCCAGAATTTCGGGCTGCACTTGTATCTGGGAGATGCGCTACTAGCAGGGAAGAAAAGTATGAGGCAGAGAATAATTCTTGCTCTGATATTAGAGATCATTCCTTTCCGATACGGTTATTCACTACTCCTTTGGCTCTGATTGGGTTAGGGGAGTCCAATTGCCACAAGGATAATAGCTAGTAATTAAGAAATTTTTCGAATGGGATATATAGACCTCTGTCTATCATCGCAAAAGACGGATGTTTGTCTAAATTACTGATATGCGATCAAGGATGAAGGGGTGACTACGTAATATGCCAACGATACTCAAAATTGGACCCTATCGATTCTTTTTCTATAGCAATGAAAGAGGTGAACCACCCCATATTCATGTGCAGAGAGAACGGTTTCTTGCTAAATTCTGGTTAAATCCTGTTGCGTTGGCGGGATCAAAGCGGTTTGCTTCGCACGAGTTGCGAACAATACAGAAGCATGTTGATGAAAACAGGAAAATATTCCTGGAGGCGTGGAATGAGTACATTAGCAGTTGAAACACACCCCCTGGCTCAGAGTGTCGAGTTTACAGACGATGATCTGATTGTGTCATTGCTGGATGGACGAAAGGTTACAGTCCCATTAGTCTGGTTTCCGCGTTTGTCGGAAGCCACGAAAACTCAATTAGAGCGCTATGAACTTCTGGCGGATGGTGAAGGTATCCATTGGCCGGAAATAGATGAGGATCTGAGCGTGGCCGGATTGCTGCGCGGAGATCACTAGCATTCATCGCATAACAAACCCATCGAGCCGACGTTAAAAAACAGCGCAGCTCATGGATGACGTTATGTATTCTGAGAAAGGAGCACTTATGAGGTTGGTTTTGTTTTTTGTTATGGCTGTGCTTCTGTCGTCATGCGCTGATAATCATCAATTGATGCGTATGGGCGGTAATCTGCCAAAGCTCGATCAAGGCGGGGTAGTGTACGTATCGGTCCCTGGCGATGGACGTTATGGGCAAACTATCTATTATGGTTCCGGTCAAAACACGGCGCAGATCGTTGTTTTAGCCTTCTCACAGCATTTAAAACGGGTCGAAAGTGGCCATGAATATCAAGATTTTAATGCTTCCCTTGGTGTAGCACGGAAGATTGGTGCTATGTATCTCGTCGCGCCCACCATTTTGGAATGGGAAGACCGTGCCACCGAATGGTCTGGAATACCGGATAAGGCATCAATAAAACTGACGGTCACCGATGTGAGCACAGGAGCCACATTGGATTCCGTGATCCTGAAAGGCAAGAGTGGGTTGGCTACATTTGGCGGTGACCACCCACAAGATTTGCTGCCAAGGCCCGTAGGCGAATACGTTAACTCTCTTTATTGAAGGTCAACGCAATCAGGGAAAGACTACGGTTCTCCCAAAGGCCGGAAATATGTAAAACCGGGCTAGAGAGCAAAGTTCTTTAATACCAGAAACAATCGCTCTCTGACACGGCCCTGATGACTACGCATCACTTATGCATGTGCTATTGCAGCAAAATGGAGATGGTGGTGCGTCCGCGCAGGATGTTTAGCCTGATGCCATTGTTCTTGCCAGCCAGCTTGTAGGCCTCTTCCAGGTTTTGCACGGCGTCGTTGTTTATGGCGGTGATGATGTCGCCGGGGCGCAGGCCGGCACGCGCGGCGGGGCTGCCTCGCTTAACTTCGAGCACGACGATGCCGTTAATCAGCCCATAGGCGGGGTGGCCTTCGTCAAGGGAACCGATGACAGCACCTTCCAGGCGTTTATGCAGGGCGGCGGTGGATTTCTCCTGCGCCGCTGACTGGGCAATCCGTGCGTCGATGACATGCTCTTCGCCCTTGCGCACCACGGTCAGGCGCACATGGGTGCCTATTCGGAGCAGGCCGATGTAGTTACGCAGGTCATCGGCGCTGCGGATCGGGCGCTGGTTGATTTCGGTTACCACGTCGCCCACCTGCAGGCCGGCCTTGTCTGCCGGTGAGCCGGGGATGACCTTCACGACCACGGCGCCAGTGCGTTGCTGGCTGAGGTTAAAGGCGTTGGCGAGTTCCGGGGTCAGGTTTTGCGCCTGCGCGCCGAGGCGGCCGCGCTGCACTTCACCGTGAGTAACCAGTTGCTGCATGATGTCGCGGGCCATGTTGATGGGGATGGCAAAGCCGATGCCGATGTTGCCGCCGCTGCGCGAGAAGATCGCCGTGTTGATGCCGATGAGTTCACCGCGCAGGTTCACCAGTGCGCCACCGGAGTTGCCCGGGTTGATGGAGGCATCAGTCTGGATAAAGTCTTCGAAACCCTCGATGCCCAGGCCGCTGCGACCGAGTGCGCTGACGATCCCGGAGGTAACGGTCTGGCCGAGGCCGAACGGGTTACCGATGGCGATCACGAAATCCCCCACGCGCAAGGCGTCGGAGTCTGCCAGCGGCAGGGCGACCAGGTCCTTGGCCGGCACCTGCAGCACGGCGACATCCGTATCCGGATCGGTGCCGACCAGTTTGGCGTCGAGCCGCCGGCCGTCGCGCAGGGTGACGTTGATCACATCGGCCTGCTGGATGACGTGGTGGTTGGTCAGGATATAGCCCTTTTTGGCGTCAATGATGACCCCGGAACCCAGGTTCTGGGACTCGCGCTGCCTCGGTTGCGACGGGATATCAAAAAAGCGCCGGAAGAACGGGTCGCTGAGCAGGGGGTTTTCCTCCACCTTGATGCGTGTGCGCGTGAAGATGTTGACCACGGCGGGTGTGCTGCGCTCCAGCACCGGCGCCAGGCTGGGTAACGGCTCGCCGTTAACGGCGACGGGCAGCCCGGCACTCGCCGGCAGGCTTATGCTTAGCGCCAGGTAAAAAGCGGTCAGGATGGCCAGCCAGGTTCGGGGTAAATGCATATGAGGGTCTTCCTGTAAGAATCAGTCCGATGAGTAATATCAGTTAAATAAGGTCAGTAATACCAGATTTGTGCCAGTGTAGCGCCTCGGCGAAAAAAATGGTGCACCGTCTGTGCGGTGCACCATTTGTCACGGGGTCAGCATACGGAGCGGTTAGTGGTTAATCGTTATCTTGCGAGGCTGTTCAACCGCCTTTTTCGGGATGCTGATCTCGAGCACGCCGTGATGGCTGTCGGCCTTGATGTTGTCGGTATCGACATGATCCGGCAGGCTGAAGCGGCGGTAAAAGCTGCCGTGCGTGCGCTCGATGTGCTTATAGGCATCGTGTTCCTGCCGGGCCTCGCTTTCGCGCTCGCCGCGGATGCTGAGCATGCCTTTCTCGATATGCAGCTCGATGTCCTTCGGGTCGACCCCGGGCAGATCGGCACGGATCAGGTACTGGCCTTCCTCTTCCTTGACATCGACGGCGGGCCGCCAGTCGCTACGGCTGAATTCATCGTTGCCGCTCGGCAGGGCGGGCTCGAACAGGCGGCTCATTTCGCGTTGCAGATGGCCAAGGTTTTCCCACGGGTGATAAATGGTCATGATCGCTTACCTCTTCAATATTAATGTGATAGCTGACGCCGGCAGCGGCGTATTGTTGGTCTCTCAATGAGTAAAAATGTGGGGGTACTGCACAGTTTTTCAAGGCAAATTTTTTCGTTAAAAAACCACGGGGTTCTACTTATTGATGCCTTCCAAATGGTTGAATTTCAAGCAAATAAAGGGGGCCGGAATAGCATCACAAAATCGTCACAAAGGCATTGACAGCTACCGCATCTAGTAGCTATCGTATGGCCTTGACACTATATCTTGTGTTTGGCCCGCAAGCGGGGCCGGGAAGTTCACCAGAACAACAATAAATACCAGAATTAATAGGAGCGACACCCTCTCATGACTGCAAAGGCACACCTCAAGCCTGTGGCCACAAGCGTGGCACAAATTCCCTTCCAGGATGCCTCGATGGACATCTGGGACAAGAAATACCGTTTGAAGAAGAAAGACGATACCCCGATTGATATCGATATTGATGCCACCTACAAGCGCGTCGCCAGGGCCCTGTCTGAAGTCGAGGCACCGGAGAAACATGAGGAGTGCTTTGAGCAGTTTGTCTGGGCCCTGCGCCACGGTGCCATCCCGGCTGGCCGCATCATCTCCAATGCCGGGGCCCAGGCCTACAAGCCCGCGACCTCGACGATTAACTGCACGGTCTCCGGTACCATCGAGGACTCCATGAACGGTATCCTCGAGAAGGTCCACGAGGCGGGCCTGACCCTTAAGGCCGGTTGTGGCATCGGCTATGAGTTCTCGACCCTGCGCCCGAAAGGGGCCTATGTCTCCGGTGCCGGTGCCTACACCTCCGGGCCGCTGTCGTTCATGGATATCTACGACAAGATGTGTTTCACCGTGTCTTCGGCCGGTGGCCGGCGCGGTGCGCAGATGGCGACCTTCGATGTCGGCCATCCGGATGTGCTCGATTTCATCAAGGCCAAGCGTGAAGACGGCCGCCTGCGCCAGTTCAACCTGTCGCTGCTGGTCACCGAGGACTTCATGCAGGCCGTGAAAGATGACGCCGACTGGCCGCTGGCCTTCCCGATCACCGAGGACGAAGCGCGGCTGGACGGCATCGATGTGCATGACCCGAAGCAGGTGATCTGGCGTGACTGGCCGAGCCAGGAGAAGTACCTGAGGAACGACGACGGCGAGGTGGCCTGCAAGGTCTACAAGACCCTGCGCGCGCAGCGCATCTGGGACGTGATCATGTCCTCTACCTATGACTATGCCGAACCGGGCTTCATTCTCATCGACAAGGTCAACGAGATGAACAATAACTGGTTCTGCGAAAACATCCGCGCCACCAATCCCTGTGGGGAACAGCCCCTGCCGCCTTACGGCTCCTGCCTGCTTGGTTCGGTGAACCTGACCAAGTGTGTGCGTGATCCGTTCACCGACAAGGCCAGTTTCGACTGGGACGAGTTCAACCAGGTCGTGGCTATCTTCACCCGCATGCTCGACAACGTCGTCGAAATCAATGGCCTGCCGCTGGAAGGCCAGCGTGAGGCGATCATGAACAAGCGCCGCCACGGCATGGGCTTCCTCGGCCTCGGCTCGACCATCACCATGCTCGGCATGAAGTACGGCTCGCCGGAGTCGGTCGAGTTCACCGAGCGCGTCAGCCGCGAGCTGGCCGTCACCGGCTGGAAGGAAGCCCTGGAGCTGGCCAAAGAGAAGGGCCCGGCACCCATCATGGACGAGGACTTCGAGGTCACGGCGAAGATGCTGCGGCTGCGTCCGGAAATGAAAAAGGACGGCATCAAGCTCGGTGACAAGATCAAGGGTCGTATCCTGCATGCGCGCTATAGCCACTACATGCAGCGCATTGCCGAGCACGAACCGGAACTGGTCGAGCAACTGGCCAGCACCGGTGCCCGTTTTACCCACCATAGTTCGATCGCCCCGACCGGCACCATCTCGCTGTCACTGGCGAATAATGCCAGTAATGGCATTGAGCCGAGTTTTGCCCATCACTATTCACGTAACGTGATCCGTGAAGGCCGCAAGACCAAGGAAAAGGTCGATGTGTTCTCGTTTGAACTGCTCGCCTACCGCGAGCTGATCAGCCAGCAGGCAATGCCCTACACCGAAGACCCGGCCTGCAAACTGCCGGAGTACTTCATTACCGCCGAAGACATCACGCCGAAAGAGCACGTTGATATCCAGGCCGCCGCACAATTGTGGGTAGACTCGAGTATTTCCAAGACCGCCAATGTGCCAACGGATTACCCCTACGAAGACTTCAAGGACATCTACATGTATGCCTTTGAAAAGGGCCTGAAGGGATGTACCACCTTCCGCTTTAACCCGGAGGCCTTCCAGGGCGTGCTGGTCAAAGAGCAGGACCTTGAGAACACGACCTACCGCTTTGCCCTCGAAGACGGCACCGTGGTCGAGGCCAAGGGGAATGATGAAATCGAGTACGATGGTGAATTACATACCGCCGCGAACCTCTACGATGCCTTGAAAGAAGGCTATTACGGCAAGTTCTGAAGCAGAACCGCGACGGATAAGGAAACAAGACTATGACTATTAAACTGGAAAAGAAGATTGTCGACTACAGTGTCGTCAAGGTAGAAGAAGAGGCCGCCGCCGCGGCAGCGGAAAGCGCCGCAGCCAAGGTCAGTGAGATGGCGGATGTTATCCACATGCACGAGAAGCTGCAGCGTCCGGAGATGTTGCTCGGCTCGACCTACAAGATCAAGACCCCGCTCTCCGAGCATTCGCTGTATGTCACGATTAACGATGTGGTACTGAATCCCGGTACCAACCACGAATTGCGTCGCCCCTTTGAGATCTTTATTAACTCAAAGAACATGGATCACTTTCAGTGGATCGTCGCCCTGACCCGAATCATTTCCGCCGTGTTCCGCAAGGGCGGTGACGTCACCTTCCTGGTGGAAGAGCTGCGTTCGGTGTTTGATCCGCGCGGCGGCTATTTCAAGAAGGGTGGCAAATACATGCCCTCACTGGTCGGTGAAATCGGTGATGCGATTGAATGTCACATGCGTATGATAGGCCTGCTCAAGGACGACGGTCTCGACGAGCACCAGCAAGCCCTGCTCGCCGAGAAGCGTGCCCAGTTTGAGTCGGCAGCCGCCCAGGCAGAGAGCAAGGGCGAAAGCGGTGATTTCCCTGCCGGTTCGCAGTTATGTGCAAAGTGCAATACCAAGGCCGCGATCCAGATGGATGGGTGTATGACGTGTCTTAACTGCGGCGACAGCAAGTGCGGCTAATAGCGGCGTGAGGGCGCCGTATGCGGTGTTGTAGCGCATTTTCGTAAATGCTCACGTACTACTCGTACGCTGCGCTTTCCGAAAAGCACTACGCCTTGCCTACGACGCCCTCACTTGCTCTTAGTTGCAGTAAGTTTGGCGCTGCTCGAAAGATTCGCGCCTTGCTCTCACGGCTCAGGCTGTGCAGATACGAAGGTTAGCATAGGTGAAGATTGCGACGCCCTCACTTGTTCTTAATGAAAGGTGATGAGGTGTGGCGCTGCTCGAAAGATTGCTCTCACGGCTCAGGCTGTGCAGATGGATTGCGTGATGTAGATAATATGGGCTTATGGTCGTGGCAGTGAAGGACTGCGGCATAAAATAAAAAGCGGGGCGCGAATTTGCAACAACAAAAACAATTTTCGCTTTCTCATCGCCTGGTGCATGCCATCGGGGCGGTGTTGCTTTCTCCCTTTAAAACCGGTGCCAGTGGCGCCGGTTTTTTTATGTTTGTTCGTGGAGGTGTGCGGGGTGCGCGTTTGGCCCCTTGTAGTAAGTGGAAGTAAATAATAACAACAGGGATGCAATGAACAACCGGGCAAGAGGATACGGCAAAGAGAGGACATAACAACAATGGCGATTTTGCAAGAACCGGTGGTTGGCTCCTGGTACCTGAACCAGACCGGCAAGCTTATGAAGGTTCGTATGTTGATGTTTAGCGCGCAGCGGTTGTCGAAGGTGATGATCGAATACCTTGATGGTTCGATAATGGTTGTCGATATCGAGGCGTGGAATTTCCTTGACCTGAATGTAAGACAGCAGGTTGCCGACGGCTAGGCCGTCGCTACGAGGTGCAGGCTGGACCCTGCCGGCGTCTCCCGGTGAGACGTCGGTGTCTGCTTCTTTCTATAAACTGACAAACTGTCGGCGAGCCTCGGTGACCTTGGCCAGGTAACGACGCGCCTCGGCCGCCTGCAGGTGCCGGCGCAGATGCCGGTAAAGCTTGTCGGGTGGCATGCTGTTGATTATCCGTTTCGCCTGCTCGCGATCAGCGGAGAACGTTCGCAGGACATTACCCGCGCCGGTATTGTAGGCCGCAATGATGCAGTATTCGCGTGACAGCGGATTGGCGATATCCTTCAGATAACGATAGTTCAGCACATTCAGATACGCCGTGCCCAACTCGATGTTGTTGCGGGGATTGAACAGGAAGTCCGCTGACGGGATCCGGTCCTGGCCCCTGGCCAGGCGAAAGGCGTCACGGCCGCCACTGGCCGGTACGAGCTGCATGAGTCCGTAGGCCGGCGCGTGACTGACAGCATAGGGGTTAAAGTTGCTCTCGGTCTTGATGATGGCATAGACCAGGCTGCGACTGATGGCGAAGCGCCTGGCGTAGTGTTCAACCAGTGACGCGTAGCGCCTGGCGCGCAGGTTTTCGTGATCATTGAGCATGCGGAAACGGACCGTATGCACGGTCTTTGCCCCCTCCGGTGTCTGCGTGACCCGCTCGCTTCGCGAGGTGGCGAGCAGGTGCGTGGCAAAGCCCTCGGCCCGTGCCGGCGTGTCGATGTATTGCCCATGCTGGCTCTGCACCAGCCCGTAAAGATAGGGGCGGCCACTGAGCTTGATGGTCCTGGCCGAATACAGGTCCACCGCCCGCGGGTCGTCCGGTGTCAGCAGGGTGGTGACGATGGCGTTGCGCAGGCTGCCGACGGGGTGTTGTCGGTCCAGCGACTCGACCCGTATCCAGCCCGTATCGAAATCGATGATGGCGCGGCTTTTGTAATTCTGCGTGTATTTCACATATCGGTGGGCGCTGGGCAAAATGCGTTCCTGGCGCCCCCACTCGCGGTCCACTTCACCGCTGAGCAGTTTGACCAGTCGTTGCATGTCACTGGCCAGGCGCAGCGGGTTGGTTTTATAGCTGTTGACCCGGGACCGGGCGATGTTCTCGATGGCGTTGCCGGGATTGCCGCTGGTCACTACGCGCACGGCATCATAGGTACTGCAGGCCAACAGTTGGCTGATCACCAGAATCGGCAGGCTGATGCCCAGTAACTTTTTTGTTGTCTTCGGTTGCGGTCTGGTCATGCTCATCTGCGTTCCAGTATAGCCCTTATAGCCACAGGCGATACAGTCGTTACGTCGTCACATTATCGCAGCAAGACAAAATGCAACGGGCCGGTTTTCAGGATCCCACTTTGTCGCCATTTGAGGTAACATTCCACTTGTCATCATTCTATCCCTTAAGCAACTGTTTTTAGGATAGAATGTTTTTAACAGGTGAAGAATAAAGCATGCCTGCAACATACGGCATATAAAACATGCTGCGCCAACGGCTCGATAAAAACTGTTTTTTATGAATAAACAAGCTGCCACACGCCCGTTTTTGAAATGGGCCGGGAATAAATACCGGCTGATGCATCGCATCCTGCCGTTGCTACCGGAAGGCCGGCGCCTCATCGAGCCCTTTGCCGGCTCCTGTGCCCTGTTCCTGAATACCGGTTACCGTCTGAACGTACTGAATGATGCGAATGCGGATCTGATCAATCTCTATACTACCTTGCAGGACGAAGGTGACGAGTTTATCGATTATATCAAGTCATGGTTTGTGGCGCGGAATAATAACGAGACGAGTTACTACCGTCTACGTAAGACCTTTAACGAAACCGACGATCCTTATCTGCGCGTTGCCTTGTTTGTGTATATGAACCGGCACGGTTACAACGGCCTGTGTCGCTATAACAGCCGGGGTGGCTTTAATGTGCCATTCGGGCGTTACAAGCGACCCTATTTCCCCGAACAGGAAATGCAGCAGTTCCATCAAAAGGCCAAAGGTGCGCGCTTTACCAACGAGTGCTTTTTAACGGCCATGCGTAAGGCTCGCCGTGGCGATGTCGTGTATTGCGACCCGCCCTACGTACCCCTGACGAAAACGGCCAGCTTTACTGCCTACCATGCCGGCGGCTTTGGCGAGACCGAGCAACTGGCGCTCGCCGCACAGGCAGAGAGGCTGGCGGCCCGCGGGGTAACGGTGGTTATCTCCAACCATGACACGCCGTTTACCCAGCACGTTTACCGCAATGCTGAGTGCACAACCTTCCCGGTACGACGGACGATCAGCTGTAATGCGAGTCGTCGCGGCCATGCCGGCGAAGTGCTGGCCCTGTTCAGCTGAGCCCGGCCATCCCGGTCGGCTTGTCATCACGCCCTGGCGGGGTCGCTGCCAGGGCCGGGTAGGGGCGGGTCAATATGTGACGCTCTGCGGCAGTTCCCATGCTTGCAGGTTCCCGGCTATTTTCCCCAAGGCTCTGTTTATGTATGCTTTTTGTGTTTTGGCATGGTTGTTGATTGATCCAGTATGCAGCTCGCGCATGAGGCGCGAGA
The DNA here is from genome assembly GCF_032250955.1 of Sulfuriflexus sp. Lineage (NCBI taxonomy): Bacteria > Pseudomonadati > Pseudomonadota > Gammaproteobacteria > Chromatiales > Granulosicoccaceae > Sulfuriflexus > Sulfuriflexus sp. The sequence goes on from NZ_JAVVES010000037.1 coordinate 16,890, forward strand.
CCATGGGAAAAGAGTACATGGGAGTCAGCACATGGCAGTAGAAGAACAACAAGAAACCGCACAAGTCATTCCGTTTCGCGCCCCTGCGCGCGACCCGATGCAGGTCAAGGTCGAGTACCTGATGGGTGTCATGTTCGAGTACGGCTACGGCGTCGAGGCCGATATCCAGGAGGCCTTGCGCTGGTACCGGGCGGCCGCCGAGCAGGGCCTGCCGCAGGCACAGAACAGCCTCGGTTTTATGTACAGTATCGGCCTGGGGGTAAAGTGTGATGCCGAGCGGGCCGCCCACTGGTTACAACTGGCCGCCGAGCAGGGCCATAGTGGCGCACAGACCAATCTCGGTATCCTCTATACCAGCGGTCGCGGCGTGGAAAAGGATGAGGAAGAGGCCGTTTACTGGTTTCGTACGGCGGCCCGCAATGGTAATACCCAGGCCCAGGAATTACTGGCTGGCGCCTACAGCAAGGGCTGGTATGGGCTGCCCCGTGACAGCCTGCAGGCCGATTTCTGGCGCCAACGCACAACCGGCTGACGTCCTGCCGGTGCCTCGACAGTGGTAACAGCGGTATGCTAATGTGCCGGGCCGCCAGTGCTGGTGGAAGACCCTTTACTTGCAGGGTATTAGTCGCCGACGGAGAGCCAAGCATGCCTTATTTTGTATACAGATTTTTGCCTGAGAACAAGAGTAAGCCACTCGAGTTAGTGGACTCACATGATGGCTATCGCGAAGCCAAACAGCACGTGAAGGAGCTGCGCGCAGCCTACCCCGATGAAGATCTGCATAACTTCCGTCTGGTGTTTGCGGATAACGAAAAGCAGGCCCGCATTCTGCTTACGACCCGGCGTGAAAAACCACAAATCGAGGAATGGGAAGGCTAACCGCCCGCCTGCCCCGTGTACCAGTCTTGTTACTGCGGCCCGAGACCCGTCGCATTCTCCCGCCGGGTCACTTCGCGTTGCCGGAGTTGCCAGTGTTCGCCGTCAACAAGTTCAACCCGGCCATCGGTATATTCCACAACGATGCCGCGCGTGCCAATCGCAATGACCTCCATATGCTCACCGGGTGCAATGTCATACCGTGTACCTACTGCAGGTTGAGTGTTCATAGTGCATCCTCATACGATAATAACGTGGTCAAGGAAAACACGTACTTTGACTGGTTGTCTAATTGGTAAAGCTTATGAGCGGTACAACATCATTTAATCGAGGTATGTGGCGATATGCTTATGTACGTTTATATTCAATTGCTTTGCCACCACTGCTCATAATTATTCTGGATTTACAGCGCGTAAGTAAGGGTCAATGTCCCTGATTACTGCGTGCTTAAAGGCCTTCAAACAGGTGGCGCTCCGGGTGTAGATTAGGAGTGTTTAAGTCATGTACGCATAAATTAAAGGAATGATGTTATGAGTAGTATCATGAATTATATTGTCGACGAGGACCTCATTAATAAAGACCCGAACGGCTTCCTGCTGGATCTGAATGACTGGTCGGAGGAGATAGCCGGGGAGATTGCTGCCGAGGAAGGAATCGTGCTCAGCGATGCGCACTGGCAGGTCATAAACTTCTTGCGCCGACACTACATCAAATATGGCAGTTCACCGAATGTGCGTCTGTTAGCGAAGGTGTTGACCAAAGAGTTTGGTGAAGAGGTCGGTAACAAGAAACACCTGTACAACCTGTTTCCGCACGGGCCTTCACGACAAGGTTGTCGCATCGCCGGTCTGCCCTTACCGAATGATTGTGTCGACTGGCCGGGTTAACTGTCAGGCCACCAGCGGGTCAGATTTTACCCTGTCCGGCTGCAGACCGATGTCGCCAAGCTGCTCAAGACAGCGATCGACGATGGCGGGTGGTGCCGCAATATAGGCACGCCAGCCATCCAGGTTGCCGGTCTGCGCCTGGATCTGCTGCAAGGCCTCGCTGGCGGTGTCTGTCTGCAGCGGGGTGAAGGTGAAATTTTCAAAGGCATCGTCAACCGCCCTGCAATAGCCTTTTGCATAATGTACCTCGTCTTCATGCGTGACCCAGTACAGGGCAATGGGCTGCGTCAGTTCCAGTGACAGGCTGTGCTCGATGAGGCTGCGGATCGGCCCAAAGCCGGTGCCCCAGGCAATAAACAGGATCGGGGCCGGGTCATCCTCCACCAGTGTAAAATCCCCGCTTGGGCCTTCGACTATCACCTGGCTGCCGGTTTTCAGTTCATTAAAGACATACTCGGTAAAGCGATCCCCGCTATTGCGGTGCAGTTGAAACTCCAGGTTCATGCCGTCGCAGGGGCAGCTGGCAATCGGCAGCTCACGCTGCAGCTCATCGTTAAGCAGCAGGCGGGTATGCTGGCCGGCGATAAAGCGTAGCGTCTGTGAACGTGGTGTGCGGATTTGCAGCCGCAGGGTATGCTCATTATAGCGTTCGAGTTTACGCACCCGGGCAGTGAGTCGCTGGACGGGAATGTCGCTGCTGTCATATGCCAGCGTGGCTTCCAGCAACACATCCCCGACGGCGGCCCGGCAACACATCAGCAGGCCGCCACGGGCCCGCTCAGCTTCGGTCAGGACAAAGTCCTGGTAGCCAACAGGCTTAACCTCGCCGGTCAGCAGACGGGCCTGGCAGCGTCCACAGCTGCCGTTACTGCAGCCATAATTAACATTTAAACCGGCGCGCAAGGCAGCGGCGAGCAGGCTTTCGCCTTGCTCGGTCGTGAAGGTAACCCTGTCCGGGTATAATGTGACTTGTGCGGTCATGGCATGCCCTGCCTGTTGTCTTTAAACTATAACATTCGTGACACCAGACACCAGACACCAGACACCAGACACCAGACACCAGACACCAGACACCAGACACCAGACACCAGACACCAGACACCA
>NZ_JAVVES010000037.1:19856-26501 GCF_032250955.1 Sulfuriflexus sp.
GACACCCCGGATGAGTATGCTGAATTCAATACGAGAATTTTTCCAACAACGTGTCCTCGATACGAAAACCGAGACAGTCAGCGAGCACAGCCTGCAGGTGGCGACCGCGACCCTGATGTTCGAGCTGGCCTACGCCGATGACAGGGTGGCGGACCGCGAACGCGAGGCGATGGCCGACCTGCTGGGTGAATACTTCCAACTCGACACGGCCACCCGGGCAGAGTTGGTGGACCTGGCCGCAGATACAGCGCGCCAGGCGGTTTGCCTGCAGGAATTTACCCGCCTGCTCAACGAGCATTTCAGCCAGGGGCAAAAACAGCGGGTCGTTGAGATGCTGTGGCGCGTGGCAATGAGTGATGCCGTACTGGACAAGTACGAAGAGGCCTTTGTCCGCCAGGTGGCCGACCTGCTGTATGTGCCGCATGCGGCTTTCATCAAGGCCAAGCATCAGGCTATGCAGACCCTGCTACCGAAAACAGACTGAGCAGAAAACAGGTCGGGCGCAATAAAAAAGGGAGGCCGAGGCCTCCCTTTTTCAATCCCTGCCAGGCAGGTTTTACACCATGTCTTTCAGGGCCTTCAGAGCAGTCAGTTTAACGACGTTGCGGGCCGGCTTGGCCTTGAACATCATTTCTTCACCAGTGAAGGGGTTCGTGCCCTTGCGAGCCTTGGTTGCCGGCTTGCGTACAACCTTGACCTTGGCCAGGCCTGGGATGGTGAATACACCCGGGCCACTCTTCTTCAGGTCTTTTTGAATCATTACTGCCAGTTCATCAAACACGGCGGTGACGTCTTTTTTGGTCAACTCGGTGTTTTCTGCAATTGTCTTGAGGATTTCTGATTTGGTCTTTGGTTTCTTAGCTGCCATCTGTAACTCCTGATGAATTCGTTATATTCGGATTGCAAACGATCCTGTTTATATAGTGTGTGCGTAAGATAGCACAATATTACCGCTATATTGCAAGTAAAATTTTGACATAAAATGATTTAAGACTGATATACAGCTATAGAATTGCCCCATATCGGATCATTTCCGGCATGTCGAGGGACACAAAATGCTTGACAAAATTATTTAGTTGGCAGTTGATTTCGTGCCTGGAGCTGGGTCAGCAAGGCATCGATTCCGCCGTTACGGCGTATTTGAGTTGAAAAACTCGAGCGGTAATTGGAGATCAGGCTAATGCCGTCGATGGTGACATCGTAGACTTTCCATTGTCGGTTCTGATCCAGGTACAGGTCATAGGCGATCGGGATAGCCGGCCCGTGACGCGGCTGGATTTCAGTGTGCACGGTAACGTCCTCGGCATCAGCGCTGGCCCTTACCGGTAACACCTTGACCTTCTGATCGCTGAACTCAAGCAGGGCAGTTGAATAGGTGCGCAGGATCAACTGGCGGAACTCATTAATGAATTGTTCGCGTTGCTCCCGGCTGGCACGGCGCCAGTGCTTGCCCAATACCCACCGGGACATGCGCTGGAAATCGATGTGCGGCAGCATTAATTCGGTGATCAGGCTTTGCAGGTGCTGCGGGTCGTTATCAATGAGGGGGCGATCGGCACGGATACGGTTAGTGACCTGCACCGCGGTTTTCTGTACCAGGGCATGGGCGGGAGGCAGAGGTTCGGCGATGCCGGTATTCAGGTGGCTGAGCAGCAGGGTGACAAACAGGACTGGACGTAGCATGATTTCAGACTTTTCCTCATCAAGGTCGGCGGATTATGCCAAACCGGAATCGGCCATAAAAGCGGCGATTTTCAGCCTTTCTTGTAGGCATTTACAGACAAATCGGCCGGATCTGCCTTTACCTTGAGTAAAAACGTGTTATCTTATTTAGTACGGTACGTTAACAGATGGCGCTAATTGCCTGTTAAGTAGACAGATTGCATTATTTGAGCAAGGCAATTCGGTGGCTAATCAAGCCCGCTGCTGAACCTGTTAATATGGATAAGCAGGCGAGGATGACAGGGACTGTGACGGGTTGCACACAACTACATAGCAAACTTATTTATCTTTAAAAGATTCGTGGTGTGATTGCGCGACAGGGCGTGTATTAGCTGCTTTCGCTGTGTCATTATCGCTGTGTGCAGAGCCACACTTGGTTAATTAGGGACAGGACATGGCTGCGGTCGAGAAAAACGAAGACCTGAAATCCGGCTTGCGCTTGCTGGTACCCATCAGTGCCTTATCGGATGAGAAGTTTGCCGAACTGGCGGCCGGTACACATATCGAAGAAGTGAAATCCGGCGACAAGCTCTTTGACGAAGGCGACAAGGACGGCCGGGCCGTGTATGTGCTGGCCGGCAAGGTTGCCATGATGTCGGGCAAGAGCGTTGTCGATACCGTTGTCGGCGGCACCGAACATGCCCGTTACCCACTTGCCCACCATATTCCGCGTCAGCTATCCGCTGTGGCAAAAAACGCCGTCAGCTATGTGCGTATCGACAACCACTTGCTCGATAACCTGCTCAGCAGCGGCGGGCAAGAGGCTACCTATGAAGTCAGCGATGTCCTCGAGGAAGAAGACGAAGACTGGATGAGCCAGATGCTGCAGTCCGAGGCCTTTGCCAGCCTGCCGGCACAGAATATCCAGGGCATGTTCATGCGCATGGAAGAGGTGGTGGTCAAGGCAGATGAAACCATTGTGACTCAGGGCGAACGCGGCGAATACTTTTATATGTTACGACGCGGTCGTTGCAAGGTGGTGATCGAAAAGAACAACCAGTCACGTGTGATTGCGGAACTGGGTGCAGGGGATTCTTTTGGTGAAGAGGCACTGATCGCCGATACCCCACGCGGTGCCACGGTGACCATGCTTACCGATGGCGTGGTGATGCGTCTCTCCAGGGAAGATTTCGATAACCTGATGAAGCAACCGCTTATCAACTGGGTAACCTTTGATGAGGGGACAGAAATCGTAAAAGACGGTGGCGTCTGGCTGGATGTGCGGGCACCGAATGAATACAAACAGTCTGCTATTCCCGCCAGCCATAATTTTCCCCTGTCGATTTTACGTAGTAATGCCGAACGTCTGAAGAAATCACGTAAATATGTCGTCTATTGTGATAGCGGCAAGCGTAGTTCCGTGGCCGCCTTCCTGTTGACGCAGCGCGGTTTTGAGGCCTATGTCCTTGCCGGTGGCTATACCGCAGAGAGGTTCGCCGCGGCAGATACCGAAGCCGTCGTCGAAAGGAAGGCCGATGCCACGGTTGTCGATATCACTACACGGCAGACCACGGTGCAGGCCGATGCCGCTGACAAGTCCGCCGCCCAGGAAGCAGCCGAGCGTCACGCCGCTTCTGAAAGCGAACGGCGCGCACAGGTTGAGGCGGAACTGGCGCAACTGAAGGCCAAACAGGAAAATGCCAGCAGGCTTGCCGAGGAAGAAACCCAAAAACGCCTGCGTGCCGAAGAAGCCGTGGCCCAGATGCAGATCGAACAGGACCTGGCGCGGCAAAAGGCTGAAGAAGAAATTCAGAAGCGCAAAGAGGTTGAGGAAGAGGCCGCACGGATTAAACACGAGGCACAGGCCGCCCGTGAAAAGGCCGAGGCCGAGGCGACAAAGCTCAGGGCAGAGCGCGAGACCGCGCGGGAAAAGGCAGAGACAGAATTGAATGCCCTGCGCGAACAACGCGAACAGGCAGAAAAGCAGGCTGCCGAGCAGGCGGCACGTTTGAAAGAAGAAGCCGAGGCCGCGCACATGATCGCTGCCGAAGCAGCGGCACGTTTGAAAGAAGAAGCCGCAGCGGCGCGTCAGGCCGCTGAAGACGATGCGCAACGTATCCGCGCCGAGGCAAGTGCGGCAAAAGAGAAGGCCGAGGCTGAAACAGCGAGGCTGCAAACAGAACAGGTTGCCGCGCGTGAAAAGGCGGAAGCCGAGGCGCTGCGTTTTCGCGCCGAGGCCGAACGTGTCCGCGCCGAGGCGGAAGAGGAGGCGAGGGTACGTTCAGAAGAGATCGCCTCCAGGATCGTCGCCGAGGCGGAGGCCGCGCGCTTTGAAGTTGAGCAGCAGGTGGCGCGTTTGCTGGCCGAGGCCGAGGGAGAAAAACTGCGGGCCCAGGCCGAGCATGCCAGCTTCCTGTCTTCACAGGAAGATGCGCGTCTCAAGGCCGAACAGGATGTTGCCCGTATCCGGGCCGAGGCCGAGCAGGCCCGCATCAAGGCCGCTGAAGAACAACACAAGATGCGTGAAGTGGAAGCGGCCCGCCTGGCCGCGGAAGAAGAAGCCGCGCGTCTGAAGGCCGAGGCCGAAGCGAGTCGCCGGCAGATTGAAGAAGAGTTGAACCAGCGCCAGGCCGAGGCCGAAGCGACACGCTACCAGGCAGAAGAGGATGCCGCCAGGATCAAGGCCGAGGCCGAGAACGCCCGCCTCAGGGCCGAGGAAGAAGCGGCGCGTCTGAGTGCAGAACTGGAAGCGGCGCGGATGGATGTGGAAAACGAGAACGCCGATGCCGTGGCCCGACTTGAAGCCGAGGCGGAGGCCGCGCGTCTTGAAGCCAGGGAGGCCCTGCGGCTTAAAGAGGAGGCGGAAACTGCACGCCTGGCGGCCGAGCAGGCTGCCCTCAAGGTGCAGGAAGAAGCCACGCAGATTCGCCTGCAGGCTGAAAATGAAGCGACCCGTGTGATGTCGGATGCCGAGACCTCTCGTCTCAAGGCAGAGGCGGACGCGCAGCGGGTTAAACAACAAGCCGAGAAGGCCCGGGAACAGGCCGAGGCAGAGGCCAGCCGCCTGGCGAACGAAGTTGAATCGGCACGTGAACAGGCCGAGCGAGATGCCCGACGCCTGCAGAGTGAAGCCGAGGACGCACAAAAACGTGCCGATGCGATGATCGACAAGATGCGTGCCGAGGCCGAGAGCCTGAAACAGCGTGCCAGCGAAGATGAACAACAATCGTCGGCAGCGAAGCCGGTAAGCACGGATTCGACCCCGCCGCTCGAGCAATTAACCATCGACGAAATCGCCCCGATTGAAGATGGCGAGGATGAGGCCGAGATTATTGTTCTCGGCGAGGCCGGGGAGGAAGATGATTTTGTTGTTGTTCCGTCGGCTTTTGTCGATGAGCAGGATGATATCGAGAGACTCATCAGCGAGGCCGCCGAGGATACCGAATCGGTGTTTGTTTCGCAGTTTACCGAGCAGGTTGTGGAACCGCAGTTGGCCTCGGAAGAGAAAAGCCAGCGCACCAGGTTGTATGCCGGCATCGGTGCGGCTGCCGTTATCATAGTTGCTGCTTCAGGCTGGTGGTTGACCCGTGGTGATGAAACGTCATCGACGGTGGCGACGCAAGTTGCCCCGCAGACACCGGTCCCTGCCCCGGTTGTTGACGCGCCTGTGGTTGCTGCACCGCCCCCCACGCAGGTAACGGCGAGCAAAGCGGCAGTAGAGCCGGAAGCCAAACCGGCTCCAGTGGTGGCGCATAAACCCGTTTATGTCAGGGACAGTCTCAAGTCAGGTGGCCAGGGTCCGAGTATGGCCGTGATCCCGGCGGGTAGCTTCCGTATGGGCAGCCCCTCTTCCTCCACGGAGTTTGATGAGCGGCCGCAACACGAGGTAAGGCTGCGCGGCTTTGCCATGTCCCGATATGAAGTGAGCGTGGCGGATTTCCGCCGCTATGTGCGGGCCACGGGCAAGTCCGCTGCTGCCGTGCAAGGCCGCAAGGATAATGAACCGGTGACGAAGGTCAACTGGCTGGAAGCGGTCAGATACGCCAAGTGGCTGTCGGCCCAGACTGGTCGTCAGTATCGACTGCCAACGGAGGCAGAGTGGGAATATGCCGCCAGCGCCGGCGTCACCTCACGTTTTCCATGGGGCGACAAGATAGGCAAGAATCAGGCGAACTGTTTTAACTGTGGCAGCCAGTGGGATGGTGCGGGGCCGGCAGCAGTGGGCAGCTTCAAGGCCAACCTGTTTGGTCTGCATGATATGACGGGTAATGTCAGTGAATGGGTACAGGATTGTGCAAACCGGAATTATACCGGAGCGCCCGTCGATGGCTCGGCCTGGCAGAGCGGTGATTGCAGGCAACGCATGGTCCGCGGCGGTGCCTTTAACAGTCCGGCCGATAGCCTGCGCCTGAAAAAGCGTAGCCAGTATGCCATCGACAGTAACCTGAATACGATTGGTATCCGTCTGGTGCGGGAATAAATATTTCGCTGATCGGGATCGCGTGGTGATAAAGCATTTAACTGTAGACACTCACGGACAGGGGCTTTATGACATAACCGGCGAACTTGCAGCCATGGTTAGCGAATCGGGTTCTGATGATGGCCTGTGTACCCTGCTGGTACAGCATACCTCGGCGAGTCTCGTTATCCAGGAAAATGCCGATCCGGCCGTGCAGCATGATCTGCATAACTGGTTAAACCAGCTCGTCATCGAGAACGATCCCCTGTACACGCATACCGACGAAGGCCCGGATGACATGCCGGCGCACATCAAGTCCGTCCTGACCGCGACCTCACTCGGCATCCCGGTCATCAATGGTCGCCTGACCCTTGGCACCTGGCAGGGCGTTTATCTCTGGGAACACCGTCACGGTGGCAGTACGCGGCATATCGTTGTTCATATTAGTGGCTCTTCGGAAAAATTAGTGGGTAAAAATATAGCGAATTTGGAGCAATAGAGATAGTTTTCTGGAAATTGGAGGG
>NZ_JAVVES010000038.1:0-26178 GCF_032250955.1 Sulfuriflexus sp.
GCCTAAGCTGTCAAACGACGACAGCCAAGGCGCTGGTTATCCCGAAGGGAGAGGGAATTAACGGGACAGCAGTGAAAAAATTTCCAAAATAAAATCATTCGAGACGAGTGTACGTTTGATTCTCCTTTATCCCTGCTGGAGAAGGTAGAGTTGATAGAATAAATTTATTAAAAGGAATGCTGAAGGCAATGAAAAAATTTTCACGCGTCACTGCCAATGGAGACACTCAAACACTTCTCGTTACTGGTTAATATCAGGACGGCAAAACAGATCAATTTCTTCCCGCCCGTATCACTATTGGCCGTAGCGGAAGCGGTCGAGTAATCTATGCAAACCCGGGCATTTTTTCCAATCTGCTATTTGTGCCGATAGCCGAAAACCTTTGCCCACCTGCCAGAGAGCGAGTTGTCTTTGATCGCCGGGGGTGCCTGGTTTAAGGTGTAAACAAGAAACAACAACAAGGAGAACAGGGACAATGAAAACAACGAAAGTTATTGGACTCGGTGTGGCTACGCTTGCGGTGATTGTCATCGCCGCCACTATTTATCTATGGTCATCACTGGACAGCATAGTCGAGGCCGCTATCGAGAAATACGGCTCACAGGCCACGCAGACACAGGTCAAGGTCGCCGCCGTCAAACTGACCCTGATCGAAGGAACCGGCACTATCGAGGGCATCACGGTCGCCAGTCCGGCAGGCTTTAGCCGCAAACAGCTCTTTACCCTGGAGAATGTTACGGTCGCGATTGACCCGAAAACTGTTACTGACGAGGTGGTGGTGATTGACAAGGTTTTCATCCAGGCCCCGCAGGTGTTCTACGAGATCAATGCCAGGGGCCAATCGAATCTTGATACACTGAAAAGGAATCTCCAGCAGGCCAGCAGTGGCACGGCCGACACTGCTGATACCAATGGCAAGCAGGTCAAGCTTATCATCCGCAAATTTATCATCGAGAGAGGCGAGGTCGATGCGCGCATCGCTGCACTCAATGGCAAAGACCTGTCTGCCAACCTGCCGCGCATCGAGTTGACCGACATCGGCAAACAAGCCGGTGGTGCCACCCCGGCGGAAGTCGCCGAGAAGATCGGCAGGGTCCTCATCGACAAGACCGGCCAGGCGGTTGCCAGTCTCGGCGTGGAACAGTACCTGGGCAAGAGCGCTGAAGAGGTCAGGGCACAACTGGAAGAGGGAGCGAAGAAGGCCATTGAAGATAAAGTCGGCGATAAATTAAAGGGCCTGTTCGGTCAATAGGCCCGGGGCTCGACGAGAGCTGAAAGATAAACAGGATTTCAGGATTAAATTCAGCCTCGCGCGAGCGGGCAAATCCTGTCCGGTCTTCTTTTAGTGTTATGCGGCTACGCTATGTATGGGGAAAGAGCATGACGGTTGTTCACCAGCCAGAACATTCGCGCTTTATCGCCTCTATGGATAATCCGGAAGCCCGTCTTGAATACGAGCTCAAGCCGCAGCAGGTTATTGATTTTACTTACACGTTTGTGCCCGAATCCCAGCGTGGCAAGGGTATCGCTGAAGAGCTGGTACGTGCCGGTCTGGCCTGGGCACGTGAAGAGGGCTTTAGGGTAGAGGCGAGCTGCTGGTATGTGCGGAGGTTCTTGCACGGGTGAAAACCGCCAGGTCCAGGTCGGTCGCCATTCTGGCGGGCACGGGGTTTCTGGCAATGCAGGTCATTAAATCCAGGCTGGATACCTGTTTTTACATAGAGCACCGTCAATACTTATTTCAGAATTCGTCGCACGGCAAATGTACCCATTCTGAGAGGCATAAACCGCCAGTATAATAGAACAACACAACCTACTAAAATATAACCATTTTCGCATCTCCCACACCGTTTATCCCACCAGGGCCTGTAAAATCCACCTCCTGTATTTGACAATGATAATCATTATCATTAGCATCCTCATTAGATTATTAATGGTAATGCTTCTCATTTACAAATAAGTGTCGAATTAACTCAGGAGATTCGTTCTATGTATAAGCGTGCTTTAGTCGCCATGGCCGTCATGACAACCTTGTCCGCGGTAAAGGCAACGGCCGAAGTCGGTAGCCTGGAAAAGGTGCTGATTATCGGTATAGGTGAAGAGTCCAGGCACCTCCCTGGTTCCGGCGCGGTCGTTGGCGAGGCGCAGTTGGAACAGGAAGTGGTTGCTGACATCAACCAGGTGTTGAAGACTGTACCCGGCGTCTATATCCGCGAAGAGGACGGTGCCGGATTGCGTCCAAACATAGGTATTCGCGGTGCGACGGCCGAGCGCAGCGAAAAGATCACATTGCTGGAAGACGGTGTACTAGTCGCGCCGGCCCCTTACTCAAACCCGGCTGCCTATTATTTCCCGACCACGATGCGCATGAGTGCGATCGAAATCTTGAAAGGCGCGCCACTCTTACGCCATGGACCACAAACCACCGGTGGCATAGTCAATCTTATCTCTACCCCGATTCCGGATGACAAGGGCGGCGAACTGGCTGTCGTATTGAACGAGCGTGGTTCAACAGACGTGCACGCAAACTACGGCATGCGCGAGGGCCAATGGAGCTGGTTGCTGGAAACCGTGCAGCGTGAAGGTGAGGGTTTTAAGGATATAGATCGTAGCAACAGGGACGCAGGTTTTGATATCGAAGATTACGTCTTCAAGCTGGGCTGGCAGGGAAATGGACAAAGTCTGTTGCTCAAAACCCAGTATTCGAAGGAAGTCTCCGATGAGACTTACCTGGGGCTTACCGATACTGATTTTGATGCTGATTCCAACCGTCGTTACGGCCTCAGTAGCATCGACCAGATGGACAATGATCACCGTGGCGTTTCGCTGACTCACAACATGGACTGGAGTAATACAGTTACTTCCACCACTACAGTCTATCGCAATACCTTCAATCGAGACTGGTTTAAATTGAGTGGCGGCAGCGCACTTATCAATGCTGCAAACAATGGTGATGCTAACGCCATTGGCATCCTTGATGGCAGTATCGACAAAGCAGGCCTGAACTATAAACACAATAATCGTAGCTACGAGTCACAGGGCATTCAATTCAACCTGGACATGGAAGCCGGCGCACATTTGATCAGTGCCGGCGTGCGCCTGCATGAAGATGAAATGGACCGCTTCCAACCAACGGATATTTACGACCAGGTTAATGGTTCACTCGTCTATCAATCGACCACTCAGCCAACCGGCAGCAACAATCGCCTCGAAGAAGCTGATGCCACAAGCCTCTGGCTGCTGGATGACTGGCAAGCAAGTGAAAAACTCAACATCAATCTGGCACTGCGCTACGAAGATGTGATTACCCGTCGGGTTCAATATGCTGATGCCGGTCGTAATGTAATCAGTAACACCCGCAGCAATGATACCTCCGAGATACTTCCGGGTGCCTCGTTTACGTATGACATCAATCCCGTATGGCAGATTCTGGCAGGCGTACATCGTGGTTTCTCGCCACTCGGTGGTGGTGCCACGAAGAACGAAGATCCGGAAACCAGTACGAACTGGGAAGCGGGTATGCGTTACCAGAGGAACGAATTATTCGCTGAGGCCATTGGCTTCTATAGTGATTTTTCGGATAAAAGCGAGAATTGCTCCCTTGGCAGCCCTTGCAGCAATGGTGCCACCTCGGGCAGCTTTACCACCGGCGAAGCGGAGATATTCGGGATAGAATTTCAACTGGGTAATGCCTATACCGCGGGCAGTTTCAGCATCCCGGTTAACCTGGCCTACACCTATACAAAAGCGGAGATCAGCAAAGATAACGCCGTCAGTGGTTTCAATGCGGGGGACAGGTTGAAGGATGTACCGGAGCACGTCGCCAGCCTACGTCTGGGCCTGGAACACAGCAGTGGCTGGGATAACTATGCGGTCGCGAAATACATCAGTGCAACCTGCGTTGTTGCCGGCTGTAATAACGCGAGCGATGCTTTTGATGAAACAGAGTCCCTGTTCGTTGTGGACCTGATCTCGCATTACCCATTGGCAAAGGATGTAAATGTGTTTGTCAAAGCGGAAAACGTGTTCGATGAACAGAAGATTGTCTCGCGCAGCCCGGATGGTGCCCGTCCCAACAAGCCCTTTACTATGTCGGTGGGCATGAAGTACAGCTTCTGACCAGGCTGTGTTTGTTTAACAAACAACGGCGTCGTTATTAACTTAACGACGCCTTTATTTGCAAAGAGAGAAGTATTGTGTCTCGTCGCGTATTGATATTGAACCTGGCTGCAGTGACCGCTGTTCATGCGGCATTGCTCTATTCATTGCTTGCGCAACAGGTGGAACCTGTCCAGAGGGATGAACGACGGATGATCGAGGGCATAATGCTGGTTGCGTCATCGGCGAAGGCGAATAAGATTGATGAGATAAAACCCGAGAAAAAGCAAAAGGTAAAGAAAAAAGCACCGGCTCTTAAACCTGGACCAGAAAAAGACGTTCTGCAGAGGCCGGTTGAAGTGCCCGAGCCACAACCTGTGACAGCAGCTAAAACAGAAACAGTAGAGCAGGTCACAGAAGATCTGGTCGAGGACACTCCGACGCATAATGTGAAAGAGGTCGCGGTCACGCCACCCGGCATCAATGATGCTGTTCGCCGCAAGAACCCGTTACCCGCTTATCCCCGTCTATCCAAAAGATTGCGCGAAGAGGGCATCGTGATTCTGGAATTGTGGGTGCTCGAGGATGGCACGGTGGCGGATCTCAGCGTTAAAACCTCCAGCGGTTACCCGCGACTGGACCAGGCAGCAGTCGCAGCAGTAAAGAGGTGGCGTTACACCCCAGCGAGCCGCGGTGGCGAAGCCGTGGCATATCGCTACGAGCAGCCCATCGAATTTGCAATTCAATAAAACAGCTATTTGGAGAATATTGATGATAACTGAAAACAACCCCTATGGTATCGAGGCTCTCTGGCAACAGGGTGATCCAGTGATAAAAACCGTTGCCCTGATCCTGTTGCTGATGTCCGTGTTCTCCTGGACGGTGATTGTGATACGCATTGCCGGGTTATGGCGTATCAACCGTATCGCCAGGGCGGCTGCCGACTTTTGGCATGCCCAAAGCTTTGAAGAGGGACTGGAATTGCTTGGTGGCAGTGACCACCACAACCCTTTCGGCTACATGGCGGAACAGGGCCGCCAGGCGATGCACCATCACGCCACGCATAAAGCGGATCTGCACGGTCATCTGCCCCTCACCGACTGGCTAGCTGCCAGCCTGCGTAATGCCATGGATGAGGGGCGTGAACAGATGCAGCGAGGTCTTTCCATTCTTGCCTCGGTCGGTTCCACCGCACCTTTTATTGGGCTGTTTGGCACTGTCTGGGGGATCTACCATGCACTGGTCAGTATTGGCGCGTCCGGTCAGGCGGGTATCGATAAAATTGCCGGGCCGGTGGGCGAGGCCCTGATAATGACCGCATTCGGTCTGGCAGTAGCCATCCCAGCCGTGCTGGGCTATAACGCCCTGGTGCGCAGCAACAAAACGGTCGTTGGTAAGCTCAATCGTTTTGCCCATCAGTTGCATCCCTATTTTCTGGCGGGCGTGCCACAGGCGCAGGGTGAACGTCGACAAGAAGAGATCATGTAATGGCGTTCTCCAGCGAATACGATGATGACGAGGTGATGAGTGAAATCAATATGACGCCGCTGGTGGACGTGATGCTGGTGCTGTTGATTATTTTTATGCTTACCGTGCCGATATTAACCCAATCCGTGGATATTGAGTTGCCGCAAACTTCAGGCGAACTTGCCGAACCACCAGTCGAAGCAGTGACCCTTGCCGTCAACGCAGGCGGGCAGGTTTTCTGGAACGAGGAACAATTGAACAAGGAGACGCTGGCCATGCGTTTGAGCAACGCCGCCGTTCAGTCACCACAACCACCGATCCATATCCATGGTGATCGGGCCAGCAGATACGAGCACGTGGCCGAGGTAATGGCCCGTGCTCAGGAGGCCGGCTTGACGAAACTGGGGTTTGTCATCGAAGTGGAGTAGCGGCATATACAGCGAGTTGTCTATCTTCTAACCAAGCAGCTTTTCAAGAATACGCTCGTAACACGCGGACAGCGTATCCAGATCCTTGACGCTTACACACTCATTGACCTTGTGAATGGTCGCGTTGCGCGGGCCGAACTCGAGCACCTGTGTGCCGGTCGGGGCGATGAAACGGCCATCAGAGGTGCCACCGGTGGTGGAGAGCTCGGTGTCGATGCCGATGACGTCCTTGATACTCTCGCGGGTGGCATCGACAAGCGCGCCGGCCGGGGTCAGGAACGGGTTGCCGGACAGCGACCAGTCAATCGTGTAATCGAAGCCGTGCTGGTTGAGGATAGCCTCGACACGCTTTCGCAGGCTGGCCTCGGTCTGCTCGGTGGAGAAGCGGAAGTTGAACACGACCTCGAGCTCACCGGGAATGACATTGGTCGCGCCGGTGCCGGCATGGATGTTCGAGACCTGGAAACTGGTGGGCGGGAAGAATTCATTACCATCGTCCCAGTGCTCGGCAGTCAGTTCGGCCAGTGCCGCAGCGGCAAGGTGTACCGGGTTGGCGGCCAGTTGCGGGTAGGCGACATGTCCCTGGCTGCCGTGCACGGTCAGGGTGGCGTTGAGTGAACCGCGGCGGCCGTTCTTGATGACATCACCAAGGCGGTCGGTTGCAGTCGGCTCACCGACGATGCAGTAATCCATCTTTTCCTTGCGCGCCTCAAGCGTTTCAATGACCTTTACAGTGCCGTTGATGCTCGGTCCCTCTTCGTCACTCGTGATGAGGAAGGCGATGCTGCCCTTGTGATCCGGGTGCCCGGCGACAAATCGCTCGCAGGCGGTGACCATGGCGGCAAGGCTGCCTTTCATGTCGGCGGCGCCGCGGGCAAACAGGTGGTCGTCGCGGATTTCCGGCTTGAACGGGTGACTGTGCCAGTTATCGAGCGGACCGGTCGGCACGACATCGGTATGCCCGGCGAAACCGAGCAGCGGGCCACTGTCGCCACGGCGGGCCCAGAAGTTATCGACATCTGCAAAGCGCAGGCGCTCAACCTTGAAGCCGATGGCTTCGAGGCGGGCGATCATGACGCCCTGGCAACCCTTGTCTTTGGGGGTGACCGAGTCGCGTGAGACCAGGTCAATGGCGAGGTCGAGGGTTGCCGAGTTAGATGTTTCGGGCATTTGTATGCTCACTTGAACAGTTGTTTGTATTCGTCTTCAGAGAAACCGACATGGCGTTGCTTGCCCGTATCGAGCAGCGGACGCTTGATGATGGCAGGCTCGGTCAGCATGATGGCGATGGCCTTTTTCTCGTCGAGGTTTTCTTTTTGTTTGTCGGGCAGTTTACGCCACATCATGCCGCGCTTGTTCAGCAAGGTTTCCCAACCGAGTTCCCTGACCCAGCATTTGAGCTGTTTTGCATTCAGCCCGTCTTTGCGCAGGTCATGGAACGTAAAGTCGATACCGTTCGCAGTGAGCCACTTGCGTGCCTTGCGAACGGTATCGCAGTTGGAAATGCCATACAGAACGGTCTTTGGCATGGGTATCAGATATCGCGCAGTAGCTCGTTAATGCCGACCTTGCCGCGGGTCTTTTCATCGACCTGCTTGACGATTACCGCGCAGTACAGGCTGTAGGTGCCATCCTTCGAGGGCAGGTTCCCGGAAACGACCACGGAACCGGCCGGGATGCGACCGTAGCTGACTTCGCCGGTGGCGCGGTTGAAGATCTTGGTGCTCTGGCCGATGTACACGCCCATTGAGATTACCGAACCTTCTTCGACGATGATGCCTTCAACGACCTCGGAACGGGCGCCGATAAAGCAGTTGTCCTCGATGATGGTCGGGGCGGCCTGCACCGGCTCGAGTACACCACCGATGCCAACGCCGCCGGAGAGGTGCACGTTCTTGCCGATCTGCGCGCAGGAGCCGACCGTTGCCCACGTATCGACCATGGTGCCGCTATCGACGTAGGCGCCGATGTTGACGTAGGAAGGCATGAGCACGGTGCTCGGTGCAATGTAGGAACCGCGCCGGGCGGTGGCCGGTGGCACAACACGCACGCCGGACTCGCGAAAGTCGCGAGAATTGTAATCGGCGTACTTGGACGGCACCTTGTCATAGTAATTGGTGAAACCGCCTTTCATGAAGTCGTTGTCTTCGATGCGGAAGGACAAGAGCACGGCCTTTTTCAGCCAGTCGTTCACGACCCAGTCGCCGTCTTTCTTTTCCGCGACGCGGGCTGCGCCCGTATCGAGCATGTGGATGGCTTCCATCACGGCCTCTTTAACGTGTGTGTCAACGCTGCGTGGGGTGATGTCGGCGCGGCGTTCAAAGGCCTCGGTGATGATGTTCTGGATGTCGCTCATGTTCTTCTCCGTCAAAATTTGTGTTGTATTCTAGCACGCCCTGCAGGCCCGAAACGGGCTCAGCAGGCATTAATAGAGCCTTAAAGTGATTCCATACAGGCGCGGATACGTTCCGCCGCATCGCAGCACTCGTCGAGTGGCGCGACCAGCGCCATGCGCACGTAGCCCGCGCCGGGGTTACCTGCCGCGGTGTCTCGCGACAGGTAACTGCCCGGCAGCACGGTGACATTCCGGGTTTCAAACAGGTGCCGGGTAAATTCTGTGTCGCTGATATGTGCCGGTAGCCTCGCCCACAGGTAGAACGCCGCATCCGGCATCTTCACATCGAGTACCGGGCTTAATATCGCCAGCACGGCGGCAAACTTCTCGCGGTACAGGTCGCGGTTGTGTCTGACGTGGGCCTCATCATTCCAGGCCGCGATGCTGGCGGCCTGTGTGGCCGGTGGCATGGCGCAGCCATGATAGGTGCGGTACTTGAGAAACTGCTGGAGGATCTGCGCATCGCCGGCGACAAAGCCGCTACGCAGGCCCGGGGCATTGGAGCGCTTGGAGAGGCTGTGGAACACAACGCAGCGGCTGAAATCGTTGCGGCCGAGTTGTGCGGCGACCTGTAACAGGCCGGGCGGTGGCTGCTCTTCATCGAAATAGATCTCGGAATAGCACTCATCCGAGGCAATGATGAAGTCATGCTCGTCAGCGAGCTCGAGCAGCTTGCCGAGAGTGGCGGCATCGGCTACGGCGCCGGTCGGGTTACCGGGGCTGCACAAGTAAAGCAGCTGGCAGTTCTGCCAGTCTTCCGCACTGACGCTATCGAAGTCCGGCAGGAAGTGGTGATCGGCGGTCGTGTTCAAAAAGTACGGTGTCGCCCCTGCGAGCAGGGCGGCGCCCTCGTAGATTTGATAAAAGGGGTTGGGCATCATCACGCGCGCGTTCTCGCTCGCCTCGATCACGGTCTGGGCAAAGGCAAACAGGGCCTCGCGGGTGCCATTGACCGGCAATACATGGCGGGCGGCATCCAGCAAGCCTGGTGGAATCGCAAAGCGGCGGTTCAACCAGCCAACAACAGACTCGCGCAGTTCATCGCTGCCGCGCGTGAGCGGGTAATGCGCCAGCGTGTGCAGGTGACTGATGACGGCCTCACTGATAAACGCCGGGGTCGGGTGTTTCGGTTCACCAATCGATAGCGCAATGTGTGTCTTGTCGCCAGGCGGCAGGACCCCGGCCTTGAGGGCATTGAGCTTTTCAAACGGGTAGGGCTGGAGTCGGTTGAGGTTGGGATTCATGCCGGATGAGCCTGATATGACAGCGGTTGTTACTTTAGGGTATGGTTGCTTATGTTATTGAATTTATGGCGCGTAGTATAAGTCATTGGCCTATGGCATCCAACTCACAAAATAACGCTCTGGCGGTCTTCGCGCTGCTCGTTTCCGCTACCCTGTGGGGGGTCATCTGGTATCCCCTGCGCCTGCTTGAGGGGCAGGGGCTTGACGGACTGACAACGAGCCTGGTCATGTACGTGGCGGCGGCGATTGTCGGCTTGCCATGGCTCAAGGGGATGGGCCAGGCCTGGCGCGATTACCCCCGACAGGTGCTGCTGCTCATTCTCTTCAGCGCGTGGGCCAATATTGCCTTTATTCTTGCGGTGCTTGAGGGGCATGTTGTACGCGTCTTGTTGCTGTTTTACCTCTCGCCATTGTGGGCCGTCATACTGGGACGCCTGTTTTTGTGCGAGCGGATCGGTGTTAGCGGGGCGGTGACACTCGTGCTGGCCATGCTGGGGGCGGGGTTTATGCTCTGGCAGCCGGAGGCCGGCACGCTCTGGCCGGCTTCGCCCGCGGACTGGTATGCCGTGACTGCGGGCATGGCCTTCGCGGCGATGAATGTCACTGTGCGCGGTGCCCAGGCAATCCCGGCGGGTTGCAAAGCCAGCCTGACCTGGTGGGGGGCCATCCTGCTGGCCGGTGGCTGGATATGGCTCGGCGGGGAGGGCTTGCCTGCCGTGGGCGGCGAGGTATACCTGCAGGCGGTTTTGCTTGGTCTTGCCGGTATCGTGATCATGACCGTGGCCGTACAGTACGGGGTGACGCACTTGTCGGTGCAGCGTTCTGCCGTGATCCTGTTGTTTGAACTCGTGGCCGGGGCCATTTCGGCCTTTCTGCTGGCCGAGGAGCCGGTCTTGTCAAGAGAGTGGCTGGGCGGCGGCCTGATTGTGCTGGCCGGTTATATGGCCGCGCGGCGCCCGGAGGTCTGCGAGATATGATAGAAAACATTACAATACAACATGTTAGCTTTATTGTCTCGGATACGGCGCGGGCCTTGGCGTTTTATCGCGATGTGCTCGGGCTGGCGACGGACCCGCGGCGCCCGGGACTGGGCTATCCCGGTGCCTGGTTGCAGCTCAATGCCAGTCAACAGATCCATCTGCTTGAACTGCCGAACCCGGACCCGGTTAACGGGCGCCCCGAGCATGGCGGCCGTGATCGGCATACCGCTTTTCATGTTACAGACTTGTCTTATATAGAGGATGCCCTGGTTAAGGCAGGCCTGGCCTTTACAAGGAGTAAATCCGGGCGCAAGGCCCTCTTTTGTCGGGACCCGGATGGAAATGCTCTTGAATTTATTGAAATTTAGTCAATGCTGAAGGTAACGTCTGCAAAGATCGGCAGTATTTAATAATTACTGCAGCAATGCTAAGGTTTTAAACGGCGTGGTCGATATAGTGATGAAGTATCAGGCCTTATTAATCCAATAAAAAAGAAAAACCTGCGAGGCGTTGAGTGCTCAAGTCTATAAGAATTCTTATTGTCGAAGATTCCGACGACGATACCGAGTTGTTATTGCGTGAATTACGCAAGGGTGGTTTTGATCCTGTTCACCAGCGGGTTGAGACTATGCAAGATATGCAGGCCGCATTGCAGGCCAGTACCTGGGATATTATTATTTCCGATTACAGCATGCCGCATTTTGACGGTATCGGTGCCCTGAAACTGGCCAAATCTCTCGAGTTCGATCTGCCCTTTATTATCGTTTCCGCCAATATCGGTGAAGAGATTGCCGTAATGGCCATGAAGGCAGGCGCGCATGATTACATCATGAAAGGCAACCTGGCCCGGCTGGTGCCCGCGATCGAGCGGGAACTCAAGGAGGCAAAGCTGCGTCACTCGCACCGGGAATCGGAAAAGCAAATGCAGCAGCTCTCCAGTGCGGTGGAACAGACCGCTGATGCGGTGACTATTACAGATGCGGAAGGCAATATTGAATACGTCAACGCGGCATTTAGCGATATAACCGGTTTCAGCAAGCAGGAAGCTATCGGCCAATCATGCAGTATGCTCAAGTCCGGGCGTCATAATGCTGCATTTTATGCGGGGCTTTGGCAAAGTCTCACGGAAGGTCACACCTTCCAGGATATTTTCATTAATCGGCGCAAGGATGGAAATATCTATTACGAAGAAAAGTCGATCACCCCGCTGAAAGACGAAAAGGGTAAAGTGACGCACTTTATTTCCACGGGGAAGGATATTACCGAGCAGATGGCGACACGTCAGCGCCTGCATCACCTGTCCAGCCATGACGGTCTGACAGACCTGCCGAACCGGAGCTTGTTCATTGACCGCCTCAGTCAGGCCATTTCCCGTGCGCGCTGGAATGGCCGCGTTGTCGCGGTACTGTTTATTGACCTGGATCGATTCAAGAACATCAATGAAACACTCGGTTTTGAATATGGGGACAGTGTTTTACAGGCGGTTGCCTCGCGTCTGACGCAAAACGTAAGGGATGGTGACACCGTGGCCCGTCTCGGCGATGATGAATTTGCGATTCTTCTTGAAGATATTTATCAGAAAGAAGATATCCCTGTCGTTGTCGAGAAAATCATCAAGTCCTTGTCACAAATTCATATCTTTGATGAGCATGAACTGTTCGTCACTACCGCTATGGGTATCAGCCTCTATCCATCTGATGGTGATGATGCGCAAACGCTCATCCAGAACGCCGATGTCGCTATTCATCATGCCAAGGAAAGCGGCAGTAATAACTACCGGTTTTATGAGAGCAAGATGAATACGCAGTCACTCTATCGCCTGAATATGGAATCATCGCTGGGCAAGGCCCTGGAAAGGGAAGAGTTTTTTCTGCTTTACCAGCCACAGATTAACCTCAAGAGCGGGCAGATTATCGGTTTTGAGGCATTGTTGCGCTGGCAACATCCGGAACTGGGCACGGTCTCACCGGTGGAGTTTATTCCGTTACTGGAAGAAACCGGCATGATCAACCAGGTCGGGCGCTGGGTCCTGCGCACTGCCTGCCAGGCGTGTCGGACGTGGAATGAGATGGGATTACATGACATCAAGGTGTCGGTGAATATGTCGCCGGTGCAGTTCGACAATGACAATATCAGTCATATTGTTGCGGATGCCCTGTCTGAAACATGGCTCGAGGCAAAATACCTGGAAATAGAACTAACAGAAAGCACGATTATGCGCAGCCCGCAAAAAACCATCAGTGTACTTGATGAGCTGAATGCTATGGGCGTCACACTGGCGATTGATGACTTTGGCACAGGCTACTCATCATTGAGTTATTTGCAGAAATTCCCTATCGATGTCCTCAAGATAGATCGCTTTTTTGTCAAGGATGTTTCAAAGAATAATGGTGGAGCGAGCATCGTCAATGCCATTATCTCTATGGCACATAGCCTCAAGATGAGCGTGGTTGCGGAAGGCGTGGAAGACAATGAGCAGCTGGCTTTTCTGCAGGAGCATGACTGTGAAATGGTGCAGGGCTTCCTGTTCAGCAAGCCGGTGCCGCATGAAGCCGCAATGCAATTGCTGAAAGCCGGTGTGATCGAGGTTGAAAAGATTCGGCACGCCGGCGGTAGCTAGTTATCCTGCCTGCTCGTGAATGGTGCCCCGGAAGGGAGTCGAACCCCTGACCTTCCCCTTAGGAGGGGGACGCTCTATCCAGCTGAGCTACCGGGGCAGGACGGGTAATATATGATATTTAGGCATTAATGAGAAGGGTCTTCAGAGCGGCCATTCGTAGATCACGGCTACCTCGTTGCCATTTCCCTTGTATTCGATGGATTTGCTGAGTTTTCTGATGATAGGGATGCCCCTGCCGTATGCGCTGTCTGACATCGCGGCATTAAACAGGTTGTCGTATTCGAAGCCTTTCCCGGAATCGGCCAGTAATATTGAAATCCGTACCTTGTGGTCAACGATAACCTGGGACAGGGAAATATCAATAAAGCCGGTTTTTAGCTTGTTTAACCGGCTAAGGCGTAGTTCGTAGAATTTCGCAAACCCTTCCGCATCCTGTTTTAACTCAGAGGGGAGGGTAAGTATGCCATGGTCGACTGCGTTGTTGTAGAGTTCCGTGAGTATTATCTGGATGTTCCGGTTATGCTCGATCGGTATCAGGAAAGACTGTGTTCCACAGGTGATTTGCTTGAGCATGTCATTCGCACGAATTGCCTCGATGCCAGCATAGCAGGAAAAATTCCAGCTAAATGAGGCATGATCAATAGCGCATGCTTGCAGCGAGGCACGCTGTTTCTTTTCTGTGTCGTCGGCAGCGAGCTCGTCGGAGAGGGCTTGCAGGCACGCAATAAACGGCCGCGGGTCATTATTGCAGGTGTAGACACACTCAAAACAATTTTCATCGGGTTTGTGTGAGTGTTCTTCGGTTTTATCCAGGTTAATGCCGGCAAAAAGACGTATATTGTAGTTTTGAAAGGCTTCCAGTGAGGCTGCCAGGCCATTGTATTCATTGCCGACAGTTTGCATGTGTACATAAATGACATCAACCGGCAAGCTGCGCAGCAGCAGAATGAGATCATCTATAGAACCTGCAGAAACGCATTCATGACCGGCACCCGTAACAGCGCGTTCATTATGGGCGTAAAAGTCATCGGAGCGAGTGTAAATCAGAACAAGCATTTGGATAATTTTTTTTGGTTATCTTTGCGACCGGCGCATGTCTAGTTTATGTTGAATAGTTTGTGGAAATTGGAGATCGCAAGAATATTTTTTATTTCTTCATTGCAATTAATAATACTGATATTGCTGGCGCCGTTACCGGCGTGTTCGCGCAGCAGCAACAACATGCCAAGCGCGGAACTGTCCATGTAGTCTGTATTACGCATGTCAATAATATAGGAGATACCGAGATCGCTCTCGTTGTTGTAGCTGGCGCGGAACCCGGTATGGGAGCTGTAATCAAACTTGTTACCGGTTTTAATGGTGATGGTTTTTCCATCACTGGATTTTGTGCTTATGACTGACATATTGGCTGCTCTTCCTTGTGTTGTGGATTCAAAAAAGATCGATTTCGCCTTCATCCATGCTGCCCTGGCTGACCGCATTATTCAGGCTTGTGAAATGCTTTTCGTAGAGAGAGTGAATGCGGGCGCGGCCGGTCCTGATAGCCTCATCAGCATCAAGATCGGCGTTATCATTAATAAGTACCAGCTCATTAGTGCTGTCATGGATGAAGTTATTCATCGTAGTCAGGGTTTTATCTGAATGCTCGGATAACTGCTTTACCATGTCCTCAAATTGCAAGGAGCGTACGGCAACGGAAACGCTGTTATTGATGCCGGCCGAAATGGCCGAGACTTCGCCCAGATTGTTATGCAGGAATTCATTCAGGTTTTTGGCCTCTTCAACCATCTCTGAAACCCGGCTTTTTGATTCAAGGGCCACATTCATGTCTTTTGAGGCCATTTCGCCAATGGCCTTTTTGGCTACCTCAATATTGGATAGTGAATCGTTCATGACCTCGCGGATACGGTCACTGAACTGATTCGAACTATGTGACAGCTTGCGTACCTCATCGGCAACCACGGCAAAGCCGCGGCCACTCTCGCCCGCGCGCGCCGCCTCTATGGCGGCATTGAGAGCCAGCAGGTTGGTCTGGTCGGCAATGCCCTTGACGTCATCCAGCATGCCTTCTACCTGACCCATGGCGGAAGCGATGTCATCGATTGTATGTACCAGGTTCATACTATCCCGGCTCGTATCGAGGATATGTTCGATAAAATATTGCAGGGCCTTGTTGGTTTCATCGGCAAAGCCGTTGATCATGAGGGTCTTTTCTTCGTCACTGGTGCCGCTGTCGGCACCGGCGGTCATGTTGCTGACCAGGCTGCTGACCAGGCCTTCCTGCGACCGGGACAGATCATTAAGACCATTGAAGCTGGCAGTCAGGTTTTCAATGGCATCGTTAATGAGCGTGTTTATCTGGGTGAGCTCGTGTTGTACCTTGCCGCTTTCATTAAGAATGATGTCCTGCAATTCGGTATAGAGTGGCGCCATACTGGCACGAACAGCGGATTGCTGTTCCTGTTGAGCCCGGTCTGTAGTCAGCGAGATACGGTTGGCAGAAAACCACCAGATAGCAGCACATGTCAGCAGTATGCCGGCCTGCAGCCAGTCATCTTTTATGATGAACATCAGGCTCGCCGCGATGCCGCTTGCCGCGATGGCCGGGAAAAAGTTTTTCATATTATTCAACATGTTATCGAGTCATGCTTAACCGGTGGTGGGCTATAAAAAAGCTATCGGTAGCCGCGCGATAAACTTGAATGTACAGCATTAAAAAATCGGTCTTTCAGTCACTTATTGTAAAAACCGCATAAAACGGGGAGCTATGGCGTGTAAGGGCAGGATTTCATCCACACCGCCATGTTTCACGGCCTCGCCGGGCATCCCCCAGACCACGCTGGTTCTTTCATCCTGGGCGATGGTGCGCGCCCCGGCATCATGCATTTCCTTCAGGCCGGCGGCACCGTCATCCCCCATGCCGGTGAGGATGATTCCGATGGCATTCGGGCCTACATTTTGTGCCACCGAGCGAAACATGACATCAACAGCGGGGCGGTGCCGGTTCACGGGCGGGCCATCACTGAGGCGGCATATATAACGGGCGCCACTGCGTTCGATCATCAGGTGTCTGTTTCCGGGGGCGATATAAACATGCCCGGGCAGGATTTGCTGACCATCACTGGCCTCATAGACGGTCATGGCACAATTATCATGCATACGCCGGGCAAACGGTGCGCTGAAGGCCTCTGGTATATGCTGGGTAATGACTGTACCGGGGGCATCCGCCGGCATCTGCATGAGCACTTCCTTGATGGCCTCGGTGCCGCCGGTAGAGGCGCCGATAGCAATTATTTTGTCGGTGGTTTTAAAGTTGGCATGGGCGGTAGGTTTGTCGAGTATCGCATCGGCGCTGTGGCGTTGACTGGCCTCGGCCTGCGGCCGGCTGTCCCAGCTATAGTTCTGTAATTTGGCGCCGGCGGCCATCTTGACCTTTTCACAAAGCTCGTCGGCATATTCTTTGAGTCCGTGCGCAATATCCAGCTTCGGTTTTGAGACAAAATCAACGGCACCTATCTCCAGGGCCTGCAGGGTGATATCAGCCCCGTTCTCTGTCAGTGAGGAGACCATGACCACCGGCATGGGACGCAGGCGCATCAGGTTACTGAGGAAGGTCAACCCATCCATCCGCGGCATTTCAACGTCCAGCGTCAGGACGTCGGGATTCAGCTGCTTGATCTTGTTACGCGCAATCAGGGGGTCAGATGCCGTGCCGATGACCTCAAGTGCAGGATCGGCATTGAGTATCTCCGTGAGTACTTCACGTACCAACGCAGAATCGTCAATGATCAATGCTTTAATTTTATTACTGCTCATACAATTCACTTGTGCCTGTTGTTATGAACAGGGGTCAAAATAGATCGATTTCGCTTTCGACAGGTTCAATATCCAGTTTCTGCATGTATTCGGTTTCGCGATCGATAATAGTATTATTGTGCAGGGAACGCAGTTTTTTCATTTTCACTTTCCCGGTAATGGGGTTGTACATGACCTTGCGCGGACAGGTGTCGCCGAGGTCTTCAGCCAGTAATGCCAGTTTCTCGGTAGCGATGTACTCGCGGACGAAGCTGATATTACGGCTGCCGATATCCGTCATTTGCGCGAGGATCCTGCCACCGCCGAATACCTTGACTTCAAGGTTCTCGCGCATCCCGCCATTGCCCAGAATAGTGTTAATCAGGTGCTCCATGGCGAAGTTGCCATAGCGCGTAGCGGCACTGATATTGACATTCTTCCAGGCATCCGAGCTGTTCGCGGTCGTCATCGGCAACATAAAATGATTCATGCCACCGATGCCAAATACCTTGTCACGAACGCAGGCTGAGACACACGAACCGAGTACCGTCACGATAGCTTCATTCTGTGTGGTGACATAGTACTCACCAGGCAGGATTTTGGCTGCCGTAATATTATGCATTTTATCCCAGTAGCGGTTGATATGCTCGAATCCGGCGAGGGGCGGTGGAAAATCCAGATTATTTTCGGGACGAGTCATGGCCATTACTTGATCTTCTGATAGATGGTATTGCCGATTAATTTGAAGCGGTCGCAGACCTTGAACATGGTTTCAGAATGTCCGAGAAAAAGCCGGGCATCGTCAACCAGCAGATCCGCGTAGCGATCGAATAAAATGCTCTGGGTCGGCTTGTCGAAATAAATGACGACATTACGACAGAACATGAAATCGAAAGGCTCCTTGATCGGCCAGGCATTCATCAGGTTAAGACGATTAAAAGTAATCATGTCTCGCAGACACGGATGGACCCGCACCAGGTTGTTTTTGTCGCCTTTGCCGCGCAGGAACCAGTTCTTGACCCGCTGTCTGGATAAGCCGGAGACACGTTCGGCATCGTAGATGCCGGATTTTCCCCTGGCGAGGACGTTTGAATCCAGATCAGTGGCGAGGATCTTGATATCCCAGTCGCTGGTCTCGGGAACAACCTCGCGAATGGCGATAGCCAGGCTGTAGGGTTCCTCACCGGTTGAGCAGCCAGCCGACCAGATACGCAAACGCCTCGTATGCGCATTCTTTTTCAGCAACTCCGGAAGCAGGGTTTTCTGCAGGTACTCAAAGTGATGTGGCTCCCTGAAAAAGGAGGTAAGATTGGTGGTGATTGCATTCGTGAAGTTCAGGAGTTCACTTTCACCGGCCGGGCTGTCAATCAACGCACAATAGCTGCTGAAATCCTGCATGCTGATCTCGCGCAGACGTCTGGCCAGTCGGCTATAAACCATATCCCGTTTCGCATCGGAAAGGGATATGCCCGTATGCTGACTGACCAGTTGTCGTATACGATTGAAATCCCTGTCTGTGAACTGAAATTCACGTTCGCGCTTATGCGCGCTTGCTGACATTGACTGTACTCCGCCTAGAACTCCTCCCAATCACTGTCATCAGCCTGGACTGTCGGTGCCGGGCGTCGGGCGGCCACGGCCGGACGACGTCTTGCTACCGGTGCTGCGGGAGCGGCTGTCCGTGGTGCGCGACGCTCGACAAATTCGTTTTCATTGACACGAAAGAAGGTCATCAAGTCATCAAGTCCACGAGCCTGTTCATCAAGAGATTCACTGGCGGCGGCGGCTTCTTCAACCAGGGCAGCATTCTGCTGGGTGACTTCGTCCATTTGCATAATGGCTTTGTTCACCTGCTCGATGCCGGTAGATTGTTCCTGACTGGCAGCAGCGATTTCGGCGATGATGTCACTGACTTTCTTTACGGCTTCAACAATCTCGCCGAGGGTCCTGCCGGACTCATCCACCAGGCGGCTACCTTCGTCGACTTTCTCAACACTGTCGTTAATGAGCGCCTTGATTTCCTTGGCGGCGCCGGCACTGCGTTGTGCAAGGTTACGCACCTCGCTGGCCACCACGGCGAAGCCGCGACCCTGTTCACCGGCACGCGCGGCTTCCACGGCAGCATTCAGGGCAAGCAGGTTGGTCTGGAAGGCAATCTCATCGATCACACCAATGATGTCGGCAATCTTCTTGCTGGCGGAGTTGATCTCGCTCATGGCCGAGACCGCATTGCCTACCACGGCACCGCCTTTTTCAGCCTTGTCACTGGCGCCGGCAGCCAACTGGTTGGCCTGACGGGCGTTATCGGCATTCTGTTTCACTGTACTGGTGAGTTCTTCCATGCTGGAAGCAGTTTCTTCCAGGCTCGAGGCCTGTTCTTCAGTCCGTTGGCTCAAATCAGAGTTACCCTGGGCTATCTCGGTACTGGCACTGGCGATGTTGGTGCCTGACTCGGTGATCTTGCCGACGATGTTCACCAGGTTATCCACGGTGCTGTTAATTGAATCACGCAATGAGGCAAACACACCCTTGAAGTCACCTTCCATTCGCTGTGTCAGATCACCCTGAGAGAGGGTTTCCATGACGGCCATACCGCCTTGCAGTGGTTCAACGACAGCATCCATGAGGTTATTGATCCCTTCGCCAAGCCCCTTCATGAAGCCATTGTAGTTTTCGTGATCGATACGGTTATCCAATTCACCCTGGGTGGCACCATCGATCAGGCTCTGAATCTGGCGTTCAGCGTCC
Source organism: Sulfuriflexus sp. (assembly GCF_032250955.1). Classification (NCBI taxonomy): domain Bacteria; kingdom Pseudomonadati; phylum Pseudomonadota; class Gammaproteobacteria; order Chromatiales; family Granulosicoccaceae; genus Sulfuriflexus; species Sulfuriflexus sp. Next base: position 19,776 of record NZ_JAVVES010000038.1, read on the forward strand.
TTTTGTTCCGTAATGTCACTCCACTGCACCATATTCCCCATGTATTCCCCATTGGGTCCCGTAATCATGGTGGCATTGACGCGGAAGTCGAGGTCACCGACCTTGATCTCGGCAGTCGCCGGCAGGCGGCCGGGATCCGAGAGCAGGGCACGCTGGTGAGCCGGGTTCTTATGGAAACCGTCGATACAGGTACCAATCAGGTTATCGGCATCCAGGCCTGGCCATACCTGGCGCAGTTCCGTTTGACGGTTACGGAGCATATTCACCACGGCCGGATTGGCATAGGTAATGTTGAGGTCTTCATCACATAGCATCAGGTTCGCTTCGGCGCCGTCGACCGCAGACTGCAGGCGGGCGACTTCAAGTTCCTTCTGACGCGCCTCGGTTACGTCCGACCACTCATTGGCAGTGCCGATATAGTCACCCTTTGCATCTATAATGGCCGTTGTATTGATGTTGAAGGTGAGTGGTCCAACCTTGATGTCGGAACTGTAGGGCAGGTTGTTCGGGTCTGCCAACAGACCACGCTGGTGAGCCGGGTTCTTGTGAAAAATATCAATGCATGTGCCAACCAGGCTATCAACATTGAAGCCCGGGTACAGGCCTTTCAGGACCGTCTCGTACTTGCGGAGCAGATTCACGGTTGATTTATTGGCGTAGGTGATTACCAGGTCGCGGTCGATCATCATGATAGCGGTCATGGCATTGTCAACGGTACCTTGCAGGCGCACGACTTCTGCTTCACGTCTGCGCAGGTCGGTCACATCCGCCCATTCCAGTGAGTTACCTATGTATTCACCCTTGCCATTTATCTGGGCAGTAACGTTCAGTGAAAAAGTCAGTGAGCCCACCTGAATATCGGTCTGATAAGGCAGGTTGTTCGGGTCGGACAAGAGCTGGCGCTGGTGCGCGGGGTTTTTGTGGAAACCGTCAATGCAGGAGCCGATGATGTTATCGGCAGAGAAACCAGGATAAACACTACGCATTTCCTCCTCGTTCCTTCTTAGCAGGTTGAGAGTGGCCTTGTTGGCATAGGTAATGACCAGATCGCGGTCGACCATCATGATCGCGGTCATGGCCCCCTCAATCGCCGACTGCATTCGGGTTAATTCTTCGTTCTCGCGGATTACCGCTGCACTTGTGCTAGCCATTTCTGTATCCTCCGATGTTGCATATGCATTCAGCATGGTTGTGGCAACCGTATCCAGTGCGGCTTGCCATGCGTTGTTTACTTCAGTTGTCCATAGATCACCGGCGAACTCGGCCATGACGTCCAGCAGGGTATCGGCAACGGCGGTGTAATGGTCGGCTTCGGCGCCATAAACCTCATGCCGTTCACCCATTTGCTGCAAGACAGGTACAAGCTCATCCGGTTTGCGCAGACTGTTCACCAGCAGGCTTAACGCTACCACCATCTTCTTGCGCTGTTTTGCCGGTGTGGTGTTTTTGAACAGTGGCTTGACGGCCGGGTAGCGTTTGAATAACTCCTCATAAAAACGCTTTACCAGGTCATCAGCCTGTGGCGCCAGCGCCGCGAACGATGCCTCCAGTATCTCCACATCAAGACCGAGAGGCGAGACATAGGGCTTGTGCTTCGGTGCCCTGGACGCGGGCTTCCGGGCCGTCTTTTTCACGACTTTTGGTTTGTCTTGCCCAATAGTTTCGGCTGTCGCATCCTCTTCCTGCATCCAGGCGAGGGGGTCGTAGCCCATTTTGCTTTGTTTTTTGGTCGCCATTTTAAGCTCCTGTTTGAATGGCTATCCGTTCCAGACCAGGCCAGAAAGGATTTGGGTGAACAACAAACTGTTTTTTTCTGCGTGCACAGCTTGTTGAACGGCAACTGGTATTTCATTGTTTTGCGTCGCGGCTACCTCTCGGGCTGCCACGCGGCGGTTCTGCCTGCGCAGGCGCATACGGGGGATTGTGTCCTTCATTTGAGAAAGGTTCTCCCTTTTAGCAGGTCATCGGCAAGGTCAAGGTAATCGCGGGCACCATTACTCGAGCCTTGATACTCGAAAATGGTCTTGCCGAAACTCGGGCTCTCAGCCAGGGCTACCGTTTCCCGGATGGGGGTAGCAAGTACCTGACCGGGGAAATATTCCATGAGTTTACCGCGCACCTCGTTGGCCAACTTGCGGCGACCATGAAAGCGCGTCACGACCATCCATTTCTTGGTGGCATGCTTCAGGCGTGTCTCAATGTGTTTGAGGATGTTCAGGAGTCGCGACAGGCCATGCAGTGAAAGATAATCACCGGCAACCGGAATCAACATCTCTTTCGCTGCCAGCATGGCATTCATTGTCAGCATGCCGGAAGAGGGCGGACAATCGATCAGCAGAATATCGTTTTCAGTCATGTCTTTTATTGCATCACTGAGCAGCCAGCCACGGCGTGCACCACCGCTGGCGACCTGCTCGAGTTCGCCGAGGCGGGTACCGGCAGGCACCAGGTGCAGGTTGTCACGCACTTCGAGGCGCACGTCATCAATGCTGCTTTCACCCATGAGGACCTCATCAATACCGGACTGGAGTTGTATTTCGGCACCAAAACTCGCCGTCAGGTGAGCCTGTGGGTCCATATCAATGACTGTGACGGACTTGCCGGCCATGGCCAGCGCGTGCGCGAGATTCAGGGTGGTTGTGGTCTTGCCAACACCGCCTTTCTGGTTCATCACTGCAATCATGCGCATACCCTCATCAGCATCCGTAAATTATCAGGCCAGCCCGTCTGTGGCACTGAGTTCAGGGCCGGACAGCAGGTGATCAATGTCGAGAATAATGATCATCTTTTCAGCCACGGTGGCAAGTCCTTTGACGAATTCGATATTGACGACACCACCGAAGTCCGGCGCCGGTTTCATTTCCTCGCTGTTGACGTCATAGACGTCAGATACGGCATCAACGACGATACCCATAATGCGGTCGCGATCTTCACACAAAATCTTGAGGACAATCACCACCGTCATGGGGCCGTATTCGATCTCATCCATCGAGAAGCGTTGCCGCAGATCAATGATCGGAACAATGGTGCCGCGCAGATTGATGACACCTTTTATATAAGAAGGGGTATTAGGGATAGGGGTAACTGAATCCCAGCCTTTAATCTCCTGTACGCGGAGGATATCAACACCATATTCCTCGCTGGCCAGAATGAAAGTCAGGTACTGCTCGGCATCCGGGTCTGAGTCGGCACCGATGAGTATTCCGTTCTCAATAGCTTGTTGTGTGCTCACGCAGGGTCCTCCTTATGCAGCTTCGCTGTTGGCAGCGCTGCCACCAGGTTTAATGGGGGCGGGGGGTGGCATGTCATACCTGCCACCACGGAACATGTTTACCAGGCCGGCTATATCAAGAATCAGTGCAACCGTGCCATCACCGAGAATGGTCGCGCCAGACATGCCCTCAACCCGGCGGTAATTGGTTTCAAGACTCTTGATGACAACCTGCTGTTGTGCAAGGAGATCATCAACAATCACGCCGGCGCGATGGCCATCGCCTTCAACTACCACCATCAGGCGGCCCGCGAGTTCGTTTTCTTCTTCATGCATGCCAAAGATGCGGTGTGCACGAATAACGGGAATATATTCATTGCGAAGCTTGTAAAGTTCGGCCTTACCGGCTACCGCATTGACATGCTCAGGGTTAACCTGGATAGATTCAATAATTGAAATCAGCGGGATCACATAGGTGTCATCGCCGACCCGTACCAGCTGGCCATCGAGAATGGCCAGGGTTAGTGGCAGTCGTATGGTGAATTTGGCGCCGGCACCTTCTTCTGATTTAACCTCGACCTTACCGCCAAGGGCCTTGATATTCTTGCGGACTACATCCATGCCCACGCCACGACCAGAAACATCACTGACCTGATCGGCTGTGGAGAAACCGGGGTGAAAGATCATATCCTCGATCATTTCATCGGTCAGGTTGTCATCGGCAGTGATAATACCGCGTTCTATAGCTTTACGATGGATCTTTTCACGATTCAGGCCTGCACCATCGTCAAAGATTTCAATAATGATATTGCCACCCTGGTGGTAGGCATTGAGATTGAGTGTGCCGGTTTCCGATTTGCCGGCGGCAACACGTCGCTCAGGGGTTTCCAGGCCATGGTCGAGCGCATTGCGTACCAGGTGAACCATCGGGTCACCGATTTTCTCCATAACGGTTTTATCGAGTTCGGTATGTTCGCCGGTAATCACCAGGTTGACCTTCTTGTCGAGCTTGCCTGATAAGTCATGAATCAGGCGTGGCATGCGGCTAAATACAAAGCTGATAGGCAGCATGCGGATACGCATGACGCTTTCCTGCAGTTCGCGGGTATTGCGCTCCAGCTGGCCGAGACCTTCGCGCAGCTTTTCGAGTCTGGCGGTATCGATATTCCGGGTTTCCTCAAAGTCACCGCCCATTTGACCGAGCATGGACTGGGTAATGACGAGTTCGCCAACCAAGTTAATGATTTCATCAACCTTGTCGATATCCACCCGGATGGAGGTTGTCTCGCTGGTTTTGGCCGGCTTGCTGGTGCGCGCAGCAGGGACGGTGGCTTCTTTCGCGCTCACCGTTGCCGTCGCCGAATCTTTAACCGTAGTTGCCAGGGATGCGGCAACCGACTCAGGAGAGACATTTTCCGCACTTGTGGCGGTGGCCGCTGCGGTGATCTCCAGGTCGCATTCGTCATCTACCCATTCAAACACCTCGAGGATATCGGCTTCGGTTACTTCGCCGTTGAGGCTCATTTCCCAGGAGAGGAAGGCATCTTCAGGATTCAGATCATTAAAGCCGGGCAGGTCTGAAATATTGACCCGGACATCAAGGTCGCCGAGGTCAGCAAGGGCGCGCAGCATCCGTACCGGGTCATTGCCGGTGCGCAGCATCTCGGTATGGGGTTTAAACCTTATTGTCCAGGTAGATGTAATGCTGCTGCCGGTATCGTCAGCGACTGGCGCAGATGAAGCTTCCGCACCCTTGTCACCAAGCAGGCTGTCGAGTTCGGCTTTTACCTCGGCAACCTGGGCGGCGTCCATTTCGCCTTCATCACGCAATGCAGTAAGCATGCCGCGGATGATGTCGACGGACTTGAGCAGGATTTCTACAGCCGTTTGTGTGACCGGGCGGACGCCGTCACGCATTTCATCCAGCAGGGTCTCTGCCACGTGGGTAAATTCGGCGACGTCATTGAAACCAAATGTTCCACTGCCGCCCTTGATGGAGTGCGCTGCGCGAAATATAGTGTTAATCACATCAATATCGGTATCGCCGATATCCAGCCCGAGCAGTTCAGTTTCCATGATGTCCAGTCCCTCGAAGCTTTCTTCGAAGAAGGTCTGGTGGAATTGCCGCATATCGATGCTCATGGTTTTCTATCCCAAAACTTTTTTAACAGTTGCCAGTAGTTGTTCAGGATTGAATGGCTTGACGATCCAGCCGGTTGCACCGGCCTGTTTCCCGGCCATTTTTTTATCTGTAGATGACTCTGTAGTCAGGGTCAGGATCGGTACAAATTTGTACGAGGGTAAGGCACGCAGTTCCCGGGTCAGTGTAATGCCATCCATGTTCGGCATATTGACGTCAGTAATGACAAGATTGAACTTGTTGCTTTTGGCGATATTGAGTGCTTCCTGGCCATCCTTGGCCTCTGTCACCTCATAGCCGGCGCCCTTGAGGGTGAAGCTCACCATCTGACGCATCGATACGGAATCATCCACTGCAAGAATACTTGCCATTACACCTTCTCCTGAAATCGCATATAGTTTGTATGTAGCGTGTAAGACCCCATTCTGAATCAGTGCCGGGTCTTTTCTGCCAGGCAGAGGTGACCGGCAAGGCCAATTTGCCTGGCCGCACCGACCAATGCATCACTGCTGTCCAGCCATTCAATATTCAGGCCTTCTGCCTGCGCGTCCAGAAAGAAGGCGCAGAGCAGTTGCAGTGCAGCAGTATCCGCGCGTTCTATGCCAGCGGCCTGGAGCTGGATATCGTGTTTGCTATCAAGCGCGCTTTTCAACTCGGCACTGAAATCGGCGACAACCGATATATCCAGTGACGCCGGGCAGGTGATCACGGTTTTTTCCGATCCGCTCATTCTTAATTGGCCTTTGGTTCCTGCAATGCTTAAAAATCATTCACCACGTGTCACAAGCTATCGACCCTGCCAGGACAAGCTTTAGCCTCCGCGACCGGCTTTTTTCACATTTATACAATGCATGTAGTGTGCCAGTTCATTTTATGCGGCTAACGACATGGTTTTTTTGCAAAATGATGCCCCTGTGGCAGAGAATTGCCGCTTGCAGACAGCGTGATCACGGCAAAGAAAACCTGTACTAATACAGGCTCTTCACCAAATCAAGTGGGTAGGTTACCGTAGAAGCCATGAGAGACAAAGAATTATACGCGCAGATATTAGG
>NZ_JAVVES010000039.1:0-26167 GCF_032250955.1 Sulfuriflexus sp.
GTGATGAAATTTCATGTGTTCATGCGCATCAATCAACCTGGTTACCTTATTTCCCCGAAGCTTACCACTTGTCAGGCTTATGTTAACGGGACAGCAGTGAGGGCTTTATTCTATATCGCGTTGCTTGCGGCGCGGGTCGGCAAAGGTAATACGGAAACAACTGCCACCTTTTACGACCGGAATATAATCGAGTCGCGCCCTGTTACCCTCACAAAGTTCGCGGGCGATGTAAAGCCCCAGGCCGGTGCCGCTGCCCTCGGTTGTATAAAAGGGTTCGAAGATATGCAGTGACTGCTCGGGGCTGATGCCGGGGCCATGGTCGATAATGTCGAGGTAGGGACGGTTGGCATCAGCGGAAAAGCCGGTTTGCAGGATGAGCCGGGGCTGGCCGGCTTTTTTCGGGCTGTGACGCAGGCCGTTCTGGAGCAGGTTCCAGGTGACCTGGTGGAGCTGGCTCGGGTCCATGCGCACCTCGCGCGTCGAATCATCCGGCACCAGACTGATATCGGCCTCGGCAAGCTGTTCACTGCGGACAAACTCCGCGATGAAATCATGTAACCACGGGTGGAGGTCAAACAGGACCGGCGCGGCGCGATCGCGCTTGCTCAGGCTCATGACGTTTTCGATGATCCGGTTTACGCGTTGCGTATGTTCGCCGATGATCTGGGTCAGGCGTTTGTCGGCCGGGTCGAGTGTCGGCGATTCGCCAAGCAACTGGCTGGCGTGGCTGATGGCGCCAAGGGGATTGCGGATCTCGTGCGCGATACTGGCGGTGAGCCGGCCAAGCGAGGCCAGTTTCATCTGCTGGGCGCGTTGCGCCATGGCCGAGATATCCTCGAGGAAAACCAGCGTGCCGTTCTTCTTGCTTTTGCCGAGGCGGGCAAACTTCGGCAGGATGTCCGGCGAGGTCTTCGAGGTACGGAAGGTTGTCGGTTCCGTCTCCAGGCCCTCACGCCAGACCTGCAACTGGTCAGCCAGCACCAGCGAAACTTCAAAGAGCGGGCGGTGATTAACCTTTTGCGGGGTGTCCAGCAGCTTCCAGGCCGACTCGTTCATGAGGCGGATACGGGCCTGCTCATCGACGACCATGATCCCGGTTTGCATGTGTTGAATAATGTATTCGTTGAGCTGTTCCAGGTTCACCAGGTCAAGGCTGCGCTGCCTGGCCAGCGCCTCGCTCTCGGTGAGGCGTTGCGCGAGCATATTCGAGATAACGGCCGTGAACAGGAGGGTGGCGCCGAGGATGCCGGTGTTCGTATAGTGCGTCGCGACAAAGTGATTATAGATACCACTGAAAGCTTCCTCACCCAGAACCGCAATCGCAGCCAGGCTGCCGAACAGCAGCGCGATGCGGCGCGGGCTCAGCATGCTGATCCCGGCCACGCTCACCACCAGCAACATGCCCAGGCCACTGGTAACGCCGCCGCTGGCATGCATGAGCAGGGTGATGGCAAGCAGGTCGGCAGTGAAATGCAGGGGCACCTGGATGCCAAAGCGCAGCCACTTGTGATGAATCGCAAAACTGAAGAGGATGCCGGCCAGCAGGTAGGCGAAGGCGCTGTACTGGAACAAGCGGTGGTTGTGCTCGGCGAGGGGCTGGATATCACCGGTACTCAGGGACAGGACCAGGAACAGCCCGGCAAGGATCATCCGGTAGAGGTTGAGCAGGCGCAGCGGGCGCCAGACGTTATTTTGTTCGGTTTGCCAGCCGGTAAAGTTTCGCGCGTCCATGCCCGGATACTAGCCTGAAAAGGCGTGGCGTAGAAAGCCGGCGCGGTTAGTTGCCGGCATCCCTTGCCTGGTCACGGTGGGTTGTTGAGCAGTAAACCTTGCCCATGTACTCAATGGCCTCGCGCTCCGGCACATGGGTGCCACAGATGGCGCAGGGCACGATGCGGTCAACGGTTTGCTTGCCCCGCTGTTTTTTCAGCATGGATTGACGGTTGCGGCGACTGCGGATAAGGACCACGATAATCCAGACGGCAAGGGCGATGAGAAGCAGGCGTAACAGGTTCATGATGGGCTGAAATCAGTTCGAATCGGGCCTGCATAATAGCGCGCTTTGCGTCGACGCGCTATTTGCAGGAGAATACGCCGGCTTATCAGTGGAATAATAACCAATGAACATACACGAATTTCAGGCCAAGCAGCTGTTCCGCGACTACGGCATCCCGGTGCCGGACGGCGCGCCGGCCACCTCGGTAGCCGAGGCCGTGGCGGTGGCGCGCGAGATCGACAGTGATGGCTGGATGGTCAAGGCCCAGGTCCATGCCGGTGGCCGCGGCAAGGCCGGTGGCGTCAAACGCGCCGCCAGTATCGAGGCCGTCGAGCAGATCAGCAGCGGCCTGCTCGGCACGCACCTGGTGACGCACCAGACCACGGCCGCGGGCCAGCCGGTGAATACACTCTTAATAGAACAGACTAGCGAGATTCAGCGCGAGCTGTATTTCAGTATGCTCGTTGACCGCGCCAGCAAGCGCATCGTCATGATGGCCTCGACCGAAGGCGGCATGGACATCGAGGCGGTGGCCGCCGCGACGCCCGAGAAGATCCTGAGCGTGAGCATCGACCCGGTTGCTGGCCTGCAGGGTTACCAGGTCCGCGAGTTCGGTTTTGGCCTGGGCCTGACCGGTGAGCAAATCAAGCAGCTCGGGCGCATCATGCACGGCCTGTATAAATTATTTTGCGAAAAGGACTGCAGCCTGCTCGAGATCAACCCCTTGATTGTCTCCGGCAAGGACGAACTCATGGCGCTCGATGCGAAGATTAATTTCGATGACAACGCACTCTACCGCCATGCCGATATCACCGCCTTGCTCGACGCCAGCCAGGACGACGAGAAAGAGCATCATGCCCAGCAATTTGGTCTCAACTACATCAGCCTCGAGGGCAATATCGGCTGCCTGGTGAACGGTGCCGGGCTGGCGATGGCGACCATGGACTTGATCAAGCTGCACGGTGGCGAGCCGGCCAACTTCCTTGATGTTGGCGGCGGCACCAGTGCCGAGAAGGTTGCCGAGGCCTTCAAGCTGATCCTCTCCGACAGCAAGGTCGAGGCCATTCTCGTCAATATCTTCGGCGGTATCGTGCGTTGCGACCTGATCGCCGAAGGCGTGATCCGCGCCGTGCGCGAGGTCGGCATCAGCATTCCCGTGGTCGTGCGTCTCGAAGGCACGAATGTCGAGCAGGGCCGCGCCCTGTTGCGCGACAGCGGTCTCTCCATCATTACCGGGGATGGGCTCACCGACGCGGCCGGCAAGGTTGTTGCTGCCGTGCAGGGGGCGAAGGCATGAGTATCCTGATTGATAAAGACACGAAGGTGATTTGCCAGGGCTTTACGGGCAAGCAGGGCAGTTTCCACTCCGAGCAGGCCATCGAGTACGGCACGCAGATGGTCGGTGGCGTAACGCCGGGCAAGGGTGGCCAGACCCACCTCGGCCTGCCGGTGTTCAACACGGTGCGTGATGCCGTCAACGAGGCCGGTGCCGAGGCAAGCATGATCTATGTGCCGGCGGCCTTTGCCGCGGATGCCATTCTTGAGGCCGCGGATGCCGGCATCAAGGTCATCGCCTGTATTACCGAGGGCATTCCGGTCCTGGATATGCTCAAGGTCAAGGCGGCACTGGCGCACTATGATGCACAACTGATCGGCCCGAACTGCCCGGGCATTATCACGCCGGGCGAGTGCAAGATCGGCATCATGCCGGGGTTTATTCACCAGCCCGGCAAGATCGGCATCGTCTCCCGCTCCGGCACGCTGACCTACGAGGCCGTGCACCAGACGACGCAAAACGGTCTCGGCCAGACCACTTGCATCGGTATTGGCGGTGACCCGATCCACGGCATGGACTTCATCGACTGCCTGTCACGCTTCGAAGATGACCCGCAGACCAGGGGCATCGTCATGGTGGGCGAAATCGGCGGCAGCGCCGAGGAAGCGGCGGCCGAGTACATCCAGGCGCACGTCAGCAAGCCGGTGGTGGCCTACATCGCCGGGGTCACCGCGCCGGCCGGCAAACGCATGGGCCATGCCGGGGCGATCATCGCCGGCGGCAAGGGCACGGCGGAAGAAAAGTTTGCCGCGCTCGAGGCCGCGGGCGTGGGTATTGCCCGTTCCCCTGCCGATATGGGTGCGCGCATACTCGAAGTCGTCAAACCCGCCTGAGGGCAAACCCGCATGCCGCAATCGCTTCGTATCGTCATGGCCCAGATCAACACCCTGGTCGGTGACATTGAATGTAATACCAACCAGGTCATAGCCAGTGCCCTGCGCGCCCGTGACGAGATGCAGGCCGACGCCATCGTCTTTCCCGAACTGACCCTGAGCGGTTACCCGCCCGAGGATCTGTTACTGCGGCCGGGGCTGAGCATGGCCACCGTGCACGGGCTGGAGCGGGTGAAGAAGGCCGTGCGCGGTATCGATGTCATCCTCGGTTACCCGCAAAAGGAACGCGGCGGCCTGTATAACGTCGCCTCGCTGCTCCGTGATGGCCAGTTACTGGCCACCTGCCACAAGCAACACCTGCCGAATTACAGCGTCTTTGATGAGATGCGTTACTTCGTTCCCGGTGCAGCCGAGCCTTGCGTGGTCGAGATCAAGGGCGTGCCGGTGGGGCTTACCGTGTGTGAAGACCTGTGGATGCCGGACCCGGTACGCCAGGCGGCCGGGGCGGGCGCGCGCCTGATCCTGAATTTGAATGCCTCGCCATATCACCTCAACAAGCACGAGGAACGCGAGGCGGTACTTTATGAGCGCGCGACCGAATCGGGCCTGCCGATTGTTTACGTGAACCTGGTCGGTGGCCAGGACGAGCTGGTGTTCGACGGCAGTTCGACAGTGGTCAATGCACAGGGCGAGATCACGCAACGCGCCCCGGCTTATGAAAGCGGTTTGTACCCGGTCGATTTCAATATCGATGAACAGGGGCGGGTGACGCCGCTGGAGGCGGAGATCGTACCGGTCCAGGGTGCCGAGGCCAGTGTCTACGGGGCGCTCGTGCTGGGCGTGCATGATTACATCGAGAAGAACGGCTTTCGCGGCGTGGTCATTGGCCTGTCGGGCGGGATTGATTCCGCCCTGACCCTGGCGGTGGCCGTGGATGCGCTCGGCGCCGACCGCGTCGAGGCCGTGTCCATGCCCTCGCGTTACACGGCCGGGATGAGCATTGATGATGCCCGTGCCGAGGCGGAATTACTCGGCGTGGACTTCAAGGTGCTCCCGATCGAGAAACCCTTCAGCGCCTTTCTCGAATGCCTGGCCGACGAGTTTGCCGGCCTGCCGGTGGACACGACCGAGGAGAATATCCAGGCCCGCTGTCGCGGCGTAATGCTGATGGCGATCGCGAATAAAAAACGCCGTATCGTGCTGACCACGGGCAACAAGAGTGAAATGGCCGTCGGCTATGCGACGCTCTATGGTGATATGGCCGGTGGCTTTGATGTGCTCAAGGATGTGCCCAAGCTGATGGTCTACCGCCTGAGTGAATACCGCAACACGCTCTCAGCCGTGATCCCGGCGCGCGTTATCACGCGTCCGCCCAGCGCCGAGTTGGCCCCGGATCAAAAAGACCAGGACAGCCTGCCGCCCTATGAAGAGCTGGACCCGATCCTGTCCATGTATGTCGAACAGGATATGACCCTCGAAGAGATCGTCGCCAGGGGCTATGCCAGCGAGACCGTCGAGCGGGTTATTGGCATGGTGGATCGGAATGAATACAAGCGCCGCCAGGCCGCGCCGGGTGTGCGGGTCACGCAACGCGCCTTTGGCCGCGATCGCCGTTACCCGATCACCTCGGGGTATCGCAGCGGCAAGTGCGGCTGGCAGGTTTGAACGCTTGTCGGCTTTCACCGCCATCCGTATACTCGAGTAAAACCACACATAATGGAGTTCCAGGATGAAAAAGGTCGAAGCCATCATCAAACCGTTCAAACTTGACGATGTTCGCGAGGCGCTCTCGGGGATCGGCATCACCGGTATGACCGCGATCGAGGTCAAGGGCTTTGGTCGCCAGAAAGGCCATACCGAGCTCTATCGAGGTGCCGAGTACGTGGTCGACTTCCTGCCCAAGGTCAAACTCGATATGGTGGTCAGCGAAGACCAGGTCGAGCGCTGCATCGAAACCATCACCGAAGCCGCCCGCACCGGCAAGATCGGCGATGGCAAGATTTTCGTCACCAATGTTGAACAGGTAGTGCGTATCCGCACCGGCGAAACCGGACCAGAGGCGATCTGAAAAGAGATTGATGATTTCCTGGCTCACAGAACCCTCCGGGTTCATTGTGAGTACCCTAACCTTCTTCCAGAAGGTTCAGGGCAATTGATGATTGATGATTGAAAAATCAGCACATCAGTATCTTCGAGTCTCTGCTTGTTTTAACGACAGCAAAACCAACTGCCAAATTGTAGGTCGGCTTAGGAACCGGAGGTGACGTGACCGTAGCGCAGCGTAGAAAATACTTGATGAAACGCTGAAAGCGGTTCTGAAGTGAAGCCGACATGACTGCATGAAGAAGAGCGTCGGATTACGCGCATTCGCGCTAATTCGACCTACATTCACTTTGCGCTCTTCGCGACCTTTGCGGTAAAAATGCCCATGCCCGGCCGGGCACAAGTCTAAAAACCTATCTTTTCAGTTTGGTGATTGAATAAATCATCAATCATCAATCCCAAATCATCAATCCTTTAATTCCGGGTAGTTCAGTTTCAGCACGCGGGTCGTGTCATCCGACAGGTCCTGCAGGCCCATCAGTTTGTAGGCCCTGGCCATGATAATCAGCGCCTTGGGAACGGCGGTGGTTTTCTGGTAGTTCTCAACCACGTATTTGGCGCGGTTGGCCGCGGCGATATAGGCATCGCGGCGCATGTAGTAGTTGGCGACGTGGATTTCATACTCGGCGAGGTTGTTACGCAGGAAGAGCATGCGCTGGCGGGCGTCGTTGCTGTACTTGCTCTCCGGGTACTTGCGCACGAGGATGGCGAAGTCATCAAACGAGGCGCGGGCCGCGCCCGGGTCGCGCTGGGTCGGGTCCTGGGGGATGTACTTTGAGATCAGGTCCTTGCCGGCATTAAAGTTCACCAGCCCCTTCAGGTAGTAGAGATAGTCGACATGCGGGTGGCGCGGGTGCAGTTTGATAAAGCGGTCGGCGGCGGCGAGGGCCGAGGCGGGCTCATCAAACTTGTAATAGGCATAGGCGATCTCGACCTGGGCCTGTTGCGCATACTTGCCGAACGGGAAGCGTGCCTCGAGCATCTCGTAGAACTTGATGGCTTCCTCGTAGTCGCCTTCCGAGAGGGCTTTTTTAGCCTCGGCATAGAACTTACTGGCCGACCAGTTCTGAGTGACATCGATCTGCTCGGGGATAAGGGAACAACCCGCGCTGGCTCCCAGCAGGGCAAGAAGTAAAAGTAGGCCGGTAATGCGCATAGTGATGGTTAATCCTGTGTAAAATGCAGCTAACAGGCGTATTGTGCGCCATTTGGCCGAACAAGACAAAACGATGAGTGATCCACAGCCCCTGCAATTTGAAATCCCGCCCCATTTGGCCGGGCAACGTCTCGACCAGGCCCTGGCCGAACTGTTACCTGACTACTCGCGCGCACGCCTGCAGCTCTGGATCAAGGCCGGCAAGGTGCAAATAGACGGCGAGACGCGCCGGCCCCGCGACAAGCTGCGCGGCGGCGAACAGGTGGCGGTGCAGGCCGAGAATGAGGCCCAGGTGACCTGGGAGGCCGAGGATATCCCGCTGGATATCGTCTATGAAGACGAGTCAATTATGGTCATCAATAAACCGGCCGGCATGGTCGTACACCCGGCGACCGGTAACTATACCGGCACGCTCGTGAATGCCCTGCTGCACCATGATGCGAGCCTCAAGGACGTGCCGCGTGCCGGTATCATCCACCGCCTGGATAAGGACACGAGCGGCCTGCTGGTGGTGGCGCGGACGCTGGTCGCGCACAATTCACTCATCAAGCAGTTACAGGCCCGCACCGTGAAACGTGAGTACGAGGCGGTGGTTACGGGTCTCATGACCGCCGGCGGTACGGTCAAGGCGGCGATGGGGCGCCACCCGGTGCACCGCACTCGCATGGCCGTGCTTACCCGCGGCGGCAAGGAGGCGGTGACGCATTACCGTGTGCTGGAACGCTACCGTGCCCACACGCACATCCGCGTTCGCCTGGAGACCGGCCGCACCCACCAGATCCGGGTGCACATGGCACACATCCGCTACCCGCTGGTCGGTGATCCGGTCTATGGCGGGCGTCTGCGCCTGCCGCCGCAGAGTAGCGAGGTCCTTACCGAGACCCTGCGGCATTTCAATCGCCAGGCGCTGCATGCCGCGCAACTGGGTTTCGACCACCCGCAAAACGGGCAACCTGTGGAATGGACCGCGCCGCTTCCTGCCGACATGCGCAACCTGCTGGCGGTGCTGGCCGAGGACCTTGCCGAGCATGCCGATGCCTGAGCCGGGCTTTATTATTCCGGATTGGCCGGCCCCGGCCCGGGTGCGTGCGGTCTCGACGACGCGCCGGGGCGGCGTCAGCCCGGCCCCTTATGACACTTTCAATCTTGCCGGCCACGTCGGTGATGCGCCGCAACACGTGCAACACAACCGCGAGTCCCTGCGACAGGCATTGCAGTTGCCTGCCGAGCCGACCTGGCTGGATCAGGTGCATGGCAGCCATGTGGTTGACGCCGCTGATGCGCCGGATTCGTGCCAGGCCGATGCGAGTTTTGCCCGTGAGCCGGGCGCGGTGTGCGCCGTGATGACGGCCGACTGCCTGCCGGTGCTGATGTGTGACCGCCGGGGTCGTGGTGTGGCCGCGGCCCATGCCGGTTGGCGCGGTCTGGCCGGCGGCGTGATCGAGGCCACGGCCCGGCAGCTTTGTGCGCGACTCGGCTGCCCGGCCGATGAGTTACTGGTCTGGCTGGGCCCGGCAATCGGTCCGCAGGCCTTCGAGGTCGGCAGTGACGTGCGCGAGGCGTTTATGGCCATTGATGCCCACGCCGCACAGGCCTTTGTCGAACATGGCCCCGGCCACTGGCTGGCCGACATTTACCTGCTGGCCCGGCAGGCCTTGCAGCGCCAGGGCATTGCCAGCGTCTATGGGGGCGGGCGCTGCACCTACAGCGAGGAGCGGGATTTTTTCTCGTTTCGGCGCACCCCGACAACCGGGCGCATGGCCAGCCTGATCTGGCTGGCTGAATAAGTGCATAGGCCCGCTACGGTGATTCGGGTATCATGCGCGCTGGTTTCCCGAGACACATAAAAACCCCATGAGTTTACTAGCCTGGATCATCCTGTTCTGTCTTGTCGGTGGCGTACTGAGCGTGCTGTTGGCCTCGCTGTTTATGCTCATTCCCGGCAAGCAGCGACAGCGCCTGTTGCCGCATATGGTCAGTTATGCCATTGGTGCCCTGCTTGGCGCGGCCTTCCTGGCTCTGCTGCCGCACGCGGTTGAATACCCTGGCGTGGGTGACGTACACAATATTACCTTCACTGTGCTTATCGGCGTGCTCGGCTTCTTCCTGCTTGAGAAGATGGTCCTGTGGCGTCACTGCCATGCGCATGACTGCGAGGTACACGGCGAAGAAGACAGGCACCGCCACGGTGAGGACAAGGCCCGTGGCATGATGATCCTGATCGGCGACGGCATGCACAACCTCGTCGACGGGGTCCTGATCGCGGCAGCCTTCCTGACCGATATCCACCTCGGCATTGTCACCAGTATCGCCGTGGCCACGCATGAAATCCCGCAGGAGCTCGGTGATTTCTCTATCCTGCTTCACAGTGGCTACAGTCGCGTGAAGGCCTTGTTGTTTAACATTCTTGCCAGCCTGGCAACTGTCGTCGGCGGCCTGATTGCTTATTACAGCCTGCAGGATGCCCAGGTCATCGTGCCCTACGTGCTGGCAGTGGCGGCCGCGAGTTTTATCTACATCGCCGTGGCCGATCTTATCCCTGGCCTGCATCAACGCACCGAGGCGCGGGTCACGCTCCAGCAAATCATACTTATCTCTGCCGGGGTGGCCACGATCTACCTGGCCCATTCGACCCTGCATTAGTCGAAAAATTTGTGCATAATGAATTCATGAACCGGGTGACAATAACAAACGGAGCAGAGCATGAATGATCCCACCTCGAGTAATATGGCTAACACCGCAAAGCTGGTTTACATCCTCTATCTCGTCGGCCTGGTGACCGGCGGCCTGACCACTTTGATCGGCGTGGTCATGGCCTATATCAATCGCAATGACGCCCCGAGTGGTTGCAAACCCATTACCGTTTTCAGATTCGCGGTTTCTGGATCGGGCTGTTTTATGGTTTCCTGGCGATGCTGTTTGCCTTCACCATTATCCTCATGCCGCTGGCCTGGCTGATCGTGATGTTCATGTTTGTCTGGGTGATCGTGCGTTGCGTGAAGGGTATCCAGGTGCTGGATAAAAACGCGGCCTACCCCAAACCCACCAGCTGGATGTTTGGTTAGCCCCGCCAGGCTTATTCGTCTGTATATCCCTTCTCCCTCAGGGATAACCAGCGCCTTGGCTGTCATCGTTGGACAGCTTAGGCGAATGGCTAGTTGTTCCACCAGAAGGCCAGGATGAGGGGGTGTAAATAAAAAACCACTTCCCTCATATATCCCCTCACCCCAACCCTCTCCCTGGGGGAGAGGGGGCTAAAAAATGAACCTTGCAGGAGTGGTAGCGTTTATATGTAAGTTTATGTCGTTGCGCAAATCCGTAGCCGGTTTTTGCGAAGACATTGAACATATAGATTCACGCGGTATGATAATCGAGGTTATCCCTTCTCCCTCAGGGATAACCAGCGCCTTGGCTGTCGTCGTTGGACAGCTTAGGCGAATGGCTAGTTGTTCCACCAGAAGGCCAGGATGAGGGGGGTTAAAGTATCAATAGAGCAGGAACGAATCATGATTGACTGGAATGAACGCTTCGCCGAAACAGCGCACGCCTACGGCACCGAACCGAATGATTTTCTGCGTGAATGGGCAGGGCGGGTGCCTGCCGGCAGGGTCTTGTGCCTGGCCGAGGGGCAGGGCCGTAATGCCGTATTTATGGCCGAACAGGGGTACGCGGTCACCGCGGTGGATGCCTCGGAGGTTGGCCTCGCCCGGGCCCGTGAGCTGGCCGCCGAGCGAGGGGTAGTGATCGAGACCTGTCATGCTGACCTGAATACCTTTGTGATTGAGCCCGGGCAATGGCAGGGTGTCGTCTCGGTGTTTTGCCACTTGCCGGCCGACGTGCGCCAGCGCGTGCATGCCAGTGTGGTCAAAGGCCTGGCACCGGGTGGTGTGCTGATCCTCGAGGCCTATACCCCTGCACAGATCGCGTTGAATACCGGTGGGCCGCGTGATGCCGCTCTGTGCATGCAGCTCGAAGAGCTTCAGCAAGAACTCGCCGGTCTGCGCTTCCTGCATGCGCGGGAAACAGAGCGCGAAGTGGTCGAGGGGAAATATCACTATGGTAAAGGTGCGGTGGTGCAAATAGTCGCAGTTAAAGAGTAGGCATCCCTGCGGTATCCGTCACGACGGCAGATCATTTTAATCCCGCTTCCGGCCCCGCCTCCGATGTGATTACATTTGATTTTGTTGGTGGCTGCGCCCACCATGTTCATACAGAATTCTGCAGGAGAAACACTGATGGACCACTGGTACATGCTGACGCTGGTTGGGGAAGATCGTCCCGGGATCGTTGCCAAACTCACCCACGCCCTGTTCGAGGGTGGCTGCAACCTGGGTGAGGCATCGATGATGCGCCTCGGCGGTAATTTTACCATTATGCTTATGGTGGGTTTCGATGGTCGCGGCAAACAACTCACGGATCTCGTCAACCCGGTTGCCGAGTCACTGGGCCTGCACCTGCACGTCGATGCCATCAAGGGTGAACTGCACAAACACCTCGAACCGGATGTGCGCATCACGGTCTATGGCGCAGACCGTCCGGGTATCGTCTCTGAAGTTACCGGCGCGCTGGCCGAGGCCGGTCTGCATATTCTCGATCTGGAGTCCGATGTCGCCGGCAGCGAAGACGCACCCATCTATATTATGCACATCGAGGGACATGCCGGCGAAGGGGTGGGCAGCCTGCGTGCCGCACTCGACGTCGTCAAGACGCGAGGTGTCGAGGCCAGCCTGTCCGAAATCGATACGCTGATTGGTTAGTTGTCATGGCGACCCTGGACATCCTTGTCTATCCCGATGACACCCTGAAACAGGTCAGCGAGGTGGTGACCGACTTCAACGACGAGTTCCGCCGGTTTGTCGCCGATCTCGATGAAACGCGTCTGCATGCCCCCGGCTGTGTCGGCATCGCGGCCCCCCAGGTCGGGCGTTTTCAGCGCGTGGCGATTGTCGATGTCTCCGCCAACCCCAGGCATAAGAGCCACGGTCTTATGATCCTGGTCAACCCGGAGATCACCGCCTGGAATGGTTTTGTAAAGGGCCGCGAGGGTTGCCTGTCGGTGCCCGACTACACTGGTAATGTCATGCGTGCCGAAACCATCACGCTCGAGGCACAGGACCCGCACGGCGAGATGCACGAGTACCATTGCGAGGGCTTCGAGGCACGCGCCGTGCAGCATGAGATCGATCACCTCGATGGCCTGTTGTTTCTCGACCGCCTGGTCAGTCGCCGCAAGGATCTCTTTCAACGCAAGGTTTATAAAAAATAATCATAGTCTATGGATAATGGTATGCAGAGCTGGCTGGTGCATGATGTTGGGCAGGTTATTCTGTTTGTCATGCTCATTGTTTTTTTCATTCTCTCTGTCTTGTTTCTCCTCGGGGCCGCGGCCAACGAGGTTGACTGGGGCAGGCCATGGTTGAATGCCATCGATGGCCTGAACCGTATATTCTGTCGCCGCTTTCATCACTTGCAGTATCACGATATCGCCCTGCCGGCAACGGGTGGTGCGCTGGTGGTCTGTAACCATGTCTCCGGGCTTGACCCGTTGCTGATGATCGCCGCCTGTAAGCGCCCACTGCGTTTTCTGATCGCGCGCGAGGAATATGAGCGGCGTGGCTTGCACTGGTTATTAAAAGGCGTTGGCTGCATCCCGGTGGATCGCAAGGGCCGCCCCGAACAGGCCCTGCGCGAGGCCTTGCGCGTCTTGCGACAGGGCGAGGTCGTGGCCCTGTTTCCGCATGGGCATATTCATCTCGATAACGCGCCGCCGCGACGCCTGAAGGGCGGCGTGATCTGGCTTGCGCAGCAGTCCGGTGCGCCTGTTGTGCCCATGCGCCTGAGCGGCGTGCGCGGCGAGGGACGAACCGTGTCGGCGGTGCTGTTTCCAGGCCGGGCGCGCCTGCAGGGTTTTGCGCCACTGCACTGCACGGACGATGAGCAGGCCTGCCTGCAACAGATCGCCGATTATATAGAGGGACGGGCGGATAGCGTCGGCGAGACTTGAAATTGTGAATAAGTACCCCATTTTGTATGTAGATTTCACTGTTGTCCCGTTAACATAAGCCTGACAAGCGGTAAGCTTCGGATAAATAAGGTGGACAGGTTGATTGATGCGCATGAACACATGAAATTTCATCATCCTCTAATCGGCGTTATCCCTTCTCCCACAGGGATAACCAGCGCCTTGGCTGTCGTCGTTGGACAGCTTAGGCGAATGGCTAGTTGTTTCACCAGAAGGCCAGGATGAGGGAGTAAATAAGACAATGTGTTATCGAATCAAGATCCCCTCACCCTAACCCTCTCCCGGAGGGAGAGGGAATTAACGGGACAGCAGTGTGTAGATTTCAAATTTAAGACGGAGCAATGTACCGATGCGGATGGACAAATTCACCAGTAAGTTTCAGGTCGCCCTGGCCGATGCGCAAAGCCTGGCCGTCGGTCGTGATCATCAGTTTATAGAACCCCTGCACCTGATGACGGCGCTGCTTGATCAGGAAGGCGGCTCGGTTCGCCACCTGCTCATGCAGTCTGATGTCAACGTCAACCTGTTGCGTTCGCAACTCGGCGAGGCGCTCGACAAGTTATCCCAGGTAGAGGGCGCCGGCGGCGACCTGCACATCTCCAATGATCTCGGACGCCTGCTCAATATCTGTGACAAGCTGGCGCAGCAGCGCAAGGACCAGTACATCTCCAGTGAGCTGTTCGTGCTCTCGGCGCTCGAAGACAAGGGCGAACTCGGCGAACTGTTACGCAAGGCCGGGGCCAGCAAGCCAGCGCTCGAGAAAGCCATTGAAAACATGCGCGGTGGCCAGCAGGTCGATGACCCGAATGCCGAGGAGCAACGTCAGGCGCTGGAAAAATACACCATTGATGTAACCGAGCGCGCCGAGCAGGGCAAGCTTGACCCGGTCATCGGCCGCGACGATGAGATCCGGCGCACCATCCAGGTCCTGCAGCGCCGCACCAAGAACAACCCGGTCCTCATCGGCGAGCCCGGTGTCGGCAAGACGGCCATTGTTGAAGGCCTGGCGCAGCGGATCGTCAACGGCGAGGTGCCGGAAGGCATCAAGGGCAAACGCCTGCTGTCGCTCGACATGGGCGCGCTTATCGCCGGGGCCAAATTCCGCGGTGAATTTGAAGAACGTCTCAAGGCCGTGCTTAACGATCTTTCCAGGCAGGAAGGCCAGGTCATCCTGTTTATCGATGAGTTGCATACCATGGTCGGCGCCGGCAAGGCCGAGGGCTCCATGGATGCCGGTAACATGCTCAAGCCGGCCCTGGCCCGTGGTGAACTGCACTGTGTCGGTGCCACCACCCTGGATGAATTCCGGCAGTACATCGAGAAGGATGCCGCGCTTGAACGACGTTTCCAGAAGGTGCTTGTCGATGAACCAAGTGTCGAGGACACCATCGCCATCCTGCGCGGGCTGAAGGAAAAATACGAAGTCCATCATGGTGTCGATGTCACCGACCCGGCCATCGTCGCCGCGGCCATGCTGTCGCATCGTTACATCACGGATCGTAATCTGCCGGACAAGGCCATTGACCTGGTTGACGAGGCGGCGAGTCGCATCCGTATGGAGATCGATTCCAAGCCCGAATCGATGGACAAGCTCGAACGTCGTCTTATCCAGCTCAAGATTGAGCGTGAGGCCATGAACAAGGAAACCGATGCCGCCTCCAAGCAACGGCTGTCGGTTCTTGAAACCGAGATAGGTGAACTTGAACGCGAATACGCCGACCTCGAAGAGATATGGAAAACCGAAAAGGCCGCCCTGCAGGGCACCCAGCATATCAAGGAAGCCCTCGAGCGCGCCCGCATCGAACTTGAAACCGCACAGCGTGCCGGTGACCTGGCGCGTATGTCCGAGTTGCAGTACGGCCGCATCCCGGAACTGGAAAAGCAACTCGATATGGCCAGCCAGGCGGAGATGCACGAGACCCGTCTCTTGCGCAACAAGGTTACCGAGGAAGAGATCGCCGAGGTGGTTGCCAAGTGGACGGGGATCCCGGTCAGCAAGATGCTTGAGGGTGAGCGTGAAAAGCTGCTGCGCATGGAAGAAGAACTCGGCGCCCGCGTGGTTGGCCAGAGCGAGGCCGTTGCGGCCGTTTCCAATGCCATTCGTCGCTCGCGCGCCGGCCTTTCGGATCCGAACCGGCCGAATGGTTCCTTCCTGTTCCTGGGGCCGACCGGTGTGGGGAAGACCGAGCTGACCAGGGCCCTCGCCGAGTTCCTCTTCGATACCGAGGCCGCGATGGTGCGCATCGATATGTCCGAGTTTATGGAAAAGCATTCCGTGGCGCGTTTGATCGGTGCGCCGCCGGGCTATGTCGGTTACGAGGAAGGGGGTTACCTGACCGAGGCCGTGCGGCGCAAACCGTACTCGGTGATCCTGCTCGACGAGATCGAGAAGGCGCACCCGGATGTCTTTAACATCCTCTTGCAGGTCCTCGACGATGGTCGCCTGACCGATGGCCAGGGACGCACGGTCGACTTCCGCAATTGCGTCATTGTCATGACCTCGAACCTGGGTAGCCAGATGATCCAGGAGAAGGCCAGTGAAGGCGACTACGCAGACATGAAGCAGGCGGTGATGGAAGTCGTCGGCCAGCACTTCCGCCCCGAGTTCATCAACCGTGTTGACGAGTCTGTTGTCTTCCATCCGCTGGACAAGAAGCAGATTCACGCGATCGCCGATATCCAGATCGACTACCTGCGCCAGCGTCTGCAGGAACGTGACATGGCCATCGAACTCAGCGATGCCGCCCTCGACCTGATTGCCGATGCCGGTTACGACCCGGTCTATGGTGCCCGCCCGTTGAAACGCGCCATTCAGCAGCAGCTGGAGAATCCGCTGGCCCAGGGGATCCTGGCAGGTGAGTTTGGCCCTGGCGATCTGATCAAGGTTGATGTCGAAGATAGTGCAATAAGCTTCAGCCGCCACAAGAAAGACCCGGGTGTCAGTGCAGCGTAAAGTAATTCATTGATGATTTAGGATGGATGATTGATGAATAAGTCGATCATGCAATCTGCATTCATCAATCATCAATCATCAATCCGCAATCATCAATATCTTTTCCGCTATACTTCGGGCATGACTACCTCAACCGTCCATGCCGTATTGCTGGTCGCCAGCGGTTGCGCCTTTTGCCCGAAGGTCCACACGGCGCTTGAAGATTTGCATAAACAGGGTCGCCTGGCCTCGCTCGAGGTGATCAATGTTGCCGAGCAGCCCGAGCGCGCCGGGGAATATGGCGTGCGTAGCGTGCCGTGGTTCAAGCTTAATGAGCTTGAATTTACCGGCGTCTACACGTCGGCTGAACTGGAACACTGGGTCAATATGGCGGCGCACAGCGATGCGGTGACGGAATACCTTGATCACCTGCTCGGTGACGGCCAGTTGAATAAGGCTGAACAATATCTCCATCGGCACCCCGAACACTTACCGGCCCTGTTGCCCCTGCTGACGGACGAAGACCGACGTATCAATGTCCGCATCGGGGTGAGCGCGTTACTCGAGGGGCTGGCCGGGACTACCGACCTGTCATCACTGGTGGAATCGCTCGGGCGTTTGAGCAAACACGCGCAGGTCAGTACCCGTGTCGATGCCTGTCATTACCTGTCCCTGACCGGGAGTGCCGGGGCAAAAAAATATCTGCAGGAGGCCCTGCAGGATGAGCATCCGGACGTCCGCGAGACGGCGCAAGAGAGTCTCGTGGCACTGGAGGAGGGCTGATGGGTACGGCGAAACCGGGCAAGCCACTGATTGAGCATTTTGATTTCCTGCCCGGGCGCATGCTGGCGGGCAAATACGAGGTGCTCGCCTGCCTGGGCAAGGGCTGGGAAGGTGAGGTCTACCACGTTATTGAAGCGCGTAGCGGCATCGAGCGGGCGGTAAAGTTCTTCTATCCGCAGCGTAATGTGCGTGACAAGGCGGTCACCTTTTACGCCAAGAAACTGCACAAGCTTCGCCATTGCCCCATCCTTATCCAATACCACACCCAGGACACGATCCGTTACCGCCAGCAGGACGTCACGTTTCTTGTCTCCGAGTATGTGGAAGGTGAATTGCTCAGTAGTTTCATCGAGCGTCAGCCCGGTAAGCGTCTGAACGCCTTCCAGGCTATTCACCTGTTACATGCCCTGGTCACCGGTATGGAGAGCATTCATGCTCTGGGTGAATACCACGGTGACCTGCACACGGATAATGTCATTCTCATGCGCTACGGCCTGGGGTTTGAGCTCAAGCTTATTGATATGTATCACTGGGGTGCGCCGCGGCGAGAAAATATCCAGGATGACATCTGTGACCTCGTGCGGATCTTCTATGATGCAGTGGGTGGCAAGAAGCACTACGCGAATCAACACCGGGTCGTAAAGGAAATCTGCCGTGGCTTGAGAAGGCAGTTAATCCTGAAGAAATTTCGTACCGCCGCCATGCTGCGTGAACACCTCGAAACTCTGGAATGGTGAGCCGGGAGTTTATATGACGGCGCCACTGACATTCTTCAATTGCGACATGCAGGCAGCGACGATGCATCATCTCGCCGGCATGCAGGTCATGGCCTACTCCAACCAGGCACCGGACAAAAGCCCGGGCATGAATGAAGATGCCATGGGGATCTTTCCGCTCGGGCCACGGCAGGCCGTTATGGCACTTGCCGACGGCGCCGGCGGGCAGCGGGGCGGTGCCCAGGCCTCGGCAATGGCGATCAGCTGTTTACAGGAAGCCTTGCAGGGCAGCGATACCGACACGCGTGCGGCTATCCTGAACGCCCTTGATAGTGCCAACACGAGGATTTGCGCACAAGGCACCGGCGCCGCAACCACTATTATTGTCCTCGAATGGCTGGATGGCCGGGTGCGCGCCTACCACGCCGGTGATTCGGTGATCCTGGTGACCGGGCAGCGCGGGCGCCTGCGCATGCAGACCTTGCCACATTCACCGGTGGGTTATGCCGTCGAGTCAGGCATGCTGGATGAACGGGAGGCGATGCATCACGAAGAACGGCACCTGGTCTCCAACATGCTGGGAATGCCGGAACTGCGTCTGGAGATGGGTGCCGAGATCAAGCTGGCTGTACACGACACCGTGGTGATGGCAAGCGACGGCCTGTTCGATAACGTGCATCTGCACGAGGTTATCGAGATTGTGCGTTGCGGGCCGCTGCAAGCGGCGGCACAGAGATTAATCAGTCTTGCCAATGAACGAATGCTGGGTGCCCGGGACGGGCAACCCAGCAAGGCGGATGATTTAAGCTTTATCCTGTTACGGCGAGGCTGAATTTATTCCACTGCCGAAGTAATGATTTCTTCCATCAGGCCTTCAACTGCCTTGAGGGCAGCCTTTGACTCGTCACTGCCGACCGGGATGGGACGGCGATAGGACACATAAGTAAAGTCTTCCTCGCCTGGCAGTGAATAGATAGCAATGATGTAGGGGCAGAAGACAATATTGTGCGGGTCAGCCTCCATGGTCGCACGGGAGATGGTTGAACTGCAGAACTCAATTGCCTCTGCCTGGGCAAAGACCTGTCTGGTTGCGCCCACCGCCTCGGCGGTGCGAGTCAGCATGTTACCGATATGCGAGATGTTGTTGATCTTGATGCCGCGTTGGGCAATGGCATTCTTTATATCATCGACGACATATTCGTAAGGGCTTTCAACCTTGCGCATCGACATATGTGAGTACGGATCTGTTTCCGTAGCAGTGTCAGCGGGCGCCGGGGCTTTGTCAGTGGCGACGTCACAGGCGCTCAACACCAGGCCAGCGCTGGCCAGTATGCTGGTAATGATCAGTTTGCGTATAGAAGTCATGTACAGGTCCTTATTCAGAGTGGTTTTCAAGCTGGCGCTTGGTTAGTTCATTGGCGGCAATATTGGCAACCTCGGTAAACTCATCCTGCGTAAGTTGTTTCAGGGTGGCAAGTGAGGTGTTCCAGTTCTTCGCGACCTCGAGGCGGATTTCA
Source organism: Sulfuriflexus sp. (assembly GCF_032250955.1). Taxonomy (NCBI): domain Bacteria; kingdom Pseudomonadati; phylum Pseudomonadota; class Gammaproteobacteria; order Chromatiales; family Granulosicoccaceae; genus Sulfuriflexus; species Sulfuriflexus sp. The sequence continues at coordinate 19,395 of NZ_JAVVES010000039.1, forward strand.
GCCATTGGGTCTGTCGCAAGAATATCCATCACCGCGGCACTGCAATATTCATAACGCGCGACCACGCTGCGCACGCTCGGCTCACTGTCCCGGGCCAGTAACTGGTGGGTATCATCAGCCGTGGCGGTGTTGGTGACCACGGCGATCCTGACCCGAGGGTCACTATCTGTGGCCAGCTGATGAAGCAGGTCGGCCGGGTTGCGTCGGTTGGCGGCAATCGTGCGCCGGACTTCCCAGGCCGGGTCCCGGGCGAGCTGCTGTAGTTGCGCGGTGGTGGTCTGCGGATTGCGGGCCAGGCGTTTGCGCTGATCGGTATCATCGGCGAACAGCGGGGCGGAAAGGCCAGGGCCGGTGCAGAGCAGGCTGATTAAAAATAATTTATACATGCTGTTTGGTCTCGTCGGGTTCGGGGAAACGCATTACCAGGTCTTTCAGGCTGATGCCCTCAAGAGAAGTGACCATCGCTTGTTCGGTTCGTTCACTGACGAACATGCCAGCCAGGCGGGCGTTCTCTTGCACGCCGCTGGCATGGATAGTCTGTTCGCCACGGGCCGCGTGCAGGATATCAATGAGTCGAATTGATTCCGGTTCACGAGCCGGCAGCCAGATATCGCCGTTATTAGTGGCCCTGCTCAGCAGGGCCTTGTCGGTAAGGGTCTGTAGCAGACGGCTGATTTGCTCGCTGGGGCGATTCAGTCTCGTGGTCAGCTTATTCAGGTTCCAGGCCGGCTTGCCATTATGAAAATGCAGGGCGATCAGGTACATGACCTGGATCGCCAGGTGCTCGCGTTGTTTTTGTTCGAGACAGTTACACTCGCCGGGGGAAGAAAGCACATGTGGGTGCTGGTGATAAAAGGCCACATCTGCGCCGACCAGCAAGATGATCCAGCCCAGGTACAGCCAGATCATGAATAGCGCGAGGATCGCAAAACTCGAGTAGATTGCCGCGTATTTTGCCGAACCTACCGCGAACGAGGTAAACAACCAGCTGGTGGACTCCCAGAGGAAGCCGGCGATAATGGCGCCGATCAGGGCGGAGCCCAGGCGCACCCGGGTGTTGGGCATGAAGATATAAACAAAACAAAAGGCGGCGATGATCAGAAGGTAAGGCAAGGTCCTGCCGATCAATTCAATCCCTTCGCCGAGCATGCTGATACTGGCCAGCGACTCGACGATAGCGGAGGATCTCACCGTGGCCGCCATGCCGATGGCCGTGAACATCAGGACCGGGCCAACCAGGATCACGCTCAGATAATCGCTGAAGCGGCGACTCAGGTGGCGGGCCTCTTCCACGCGCCAGATATAATTGAAGGAGCGTTCGATCTTTTGCAGGAGTGAAATCACGGTATAGAACAACAGGGCGATACCCACCGAGCCGAGGACGCCGACCTTGATGTTGTCGACAAAGCCCATGATTCTTTCACCGATCTCCAGCCCCTGCGGTCCCATGCGGCTGAGGAAATCGAACAACAGCGGCTTGACCTGGTTATGCACCCCGAAGGCCTTGAGTACCGAGAAGCTGACGGCCAGTAACGGCACCATCGACAGGAGCGTGGTGTAGACCAGGCTCATGGCGCGCAAGGTGAGTTGGCCTTCAAGCAGGTCCCGCGCCACCCCATAGGTAATTCGCAGGGTTGTTACCTGCAACCGCCCGATGATGGTCACCGGGGGCGGGCGCCGAACGCGGGTCTCGATGTAGTCTTGTATTTGTTGTTTGCTCGGGCGCATGCTGGTATCCGTATATGGCTAAGAGACTGTCATAACCGGGAAAAATTGCAAGTAAGCAGGAACTGTGACACGTTTCCTGTCAAGCATATCATCATCCTGATTAGATTTGCCCACTGGTTTATGTCGAGAGGAGTTTGGTTATGCTGGCAACCCCGCAAAAATTTCTTTTATTCGGCCTGCTCGGTTTGTTGGCCCTGCCGGTTCAGGCCCTCTCCCTCGGTGACATCAAGGTGGCATCGGCATTAAACCAGCCCTTGCTGGCAGAGATCCCTGTTGATGATGCCGAGCCGGCTTCCTTGCTGGATGCTACGCTGGAGGTGGCCGGTCATGAAGAGCATAGCCGCTTCGGGATAGAGAAGACCGCTATGCTGGACAAGTTACGTTTCAAGGTGGTGCGAAATCAGCAGGGAGAGTTTGTGATCCGCCTGACTACGCAGGCGGCTGTTCGCGAGCCGGTACTGGAATTTGTGCTGCAGATCGATCATCGCAGCGGCAAGCTGCGACGCGTTTACGCCATCCACCTGGACCCGCCGGGCCTGTGAGGCCTCAGTGATATTGCCGGGGGATGATAATCCCGAGTAGCTCATCGAAGTGCGGGCCGGCTTCGATGAGCACTTCATCCATAATGGATTCGTCCAGCCCGGTCAGTTGCCAGGCAGCCGGGTCGACACGATGTCGGTCGTTCTCGTTGCGGCCATCTTCGGCGATGTGAGTAAAGACCGTGGCGATATGTATAATCGCCGCGTCAAAGGCGTGCGCCTTCACCTGGCCGGGCTGATGATGACCATTCACGGCTGCCTGCAGGCCTTCCGGCAAGCCCCATTTTTTCAGTAAGGCGGCCCCCACCTCGGTGTGGTCAAAGCCGAGTTGAATCTGCTCGATGACATGCATGGCCTGGCCACTCTCCGCGACGGTGTCCATGACCTTGCGCGCCAGGTCGGCATGACTGACACACAGGGCTAACAGACCGATATCATGCAGCAAGCCGGCGATGAACAAGCGCTCAGGGTGCAGCACGTGGCAGCGTTGTGCGAGCAGTCGGGCAACGACGCCGCTGTAGACACTGTGGCGCCAGAACGAGGCCATGTTGAAAAATTCACCGGGTATCTTCGGGAAGGTCATGACCGAGGAAGTGGCCAGCACCAGCACGAGTAACTCACTGGTACCGATAAGCGAGATAGCGCGTTCGAGGCTATTGATGCGACCGCCATAGCCATACAGGGAGCTGTTGGCGATCTTCAACAGGCGCGCCGTCAGGTCCGGATCCTGCGCGATCAGGCGGGCAATGTCGGTACTGTTTTTACGTGGGTCTTCGAGCAGTTCATGCAGACGAATACAGACTTCCGGCAGGGAAACGAGCCTGTTGATGTCCTTGACGATATCTGTCGCGTTCATATGAGCCTTGCGATTATGCGTGAGTGTCCTTTATATAGCCGTCAGTGTCAGGAAAACTTTAGAAGATTTTTCCAGTGGCTGAATCAGCGACTGCCGCCACCGGAGACCTTCAGCAGCAGGCGGTCCAGCCAGGCATAAGGCAGGAGGCGGCGCAGTGTGCCAAGGAAGTAGGTCGGGAAGGTCACGTAATAGCGTACCTGCGGGCGATTGCTTTCCAGGGCGTGGATGACGCGTTTGAGAACGGCCTCCGGCGGCAGGGTGAAAGGCATACCATCACCCTCCTTTTGCAGGCGGGCCTGCATGGCCGCGTAGTGCTCATGATAAACACTGTTTTCCGCGTCAATATGTTTTATGAATGCGGCATGCGCATTGTCACGAAACTTGCTGCGGATCGGCCCCGGTTCGATCAGGGAGACGCGAATATTCGTGCCGGCCAGTTCCAGGCGCAGGGTGTCAGTGAGGCCCTCGAGGGCAAACTTGCTGGCGTTATAGGCGCCACGAAAGGGCAGGACCACCAGGCCGAGAACCGAACTGTTCTGGATGATGCGGCCCTCACCCTGTTCACGCATGACCGGGATGAGTTTACGGGTCAGGGCATGCCAGCCAAACAGGTTGGTCTCAAACTGGGCGCGCAGGGCCTCCCGGCTCAGGTCCTCGACGGCGCCGGGCTGGCCATAGGCGCCGTTATTGAACAGGGCATAGAGTTTGCCGCCGGTACGGGAAAGGATTTCTTCAACCGCTTCGTTAATCGAGTCGTCGTCCGTGACATCCAGCAGCAGCGACTCCAGGCCGCGCCCGGTGAGTATCTCGACATCGGCCGGTCGCCGTGCGGTGGCAAAAACGCGGTAACCGCGCTGTTGCAAACCTTCCGCCACGCACAGACCAATACCGCTCGAACACCCCGTGATCAGTACCGCTTTGCTGTTATTTGTCATGCCCCGAGTATAACCAGCGCGGCGAAGCTCAGGCCAGCAATACCGCGACGATGCCGGTGATGAAAATACCGTCGAAGGTGCCCGCGCCGCCGATGGAGGCGATCGGCGTGCCCATGGCGCGAATATCATTCAAACGGAATATGTCAGCACCCAGCAGCACCCCGAGGGTGCCGCTGATATAGGCGAACATCGGGCTCTGTTCAGGGCTGAGCAGCACGGCGATCATGGCCGCGCTGATGGGGGCAATAAAGATGGGCATGCCGATACCGATGCCGGGTAGCGGGCGACTGATCAGACGGCAGATGAGGGTAATGATAGCCACCCCGAGCAGGATACCGGGCAGGTTAATGTCCTGGGTAAGGAGCAGATACAGGCAAAAGCTGACAGGTATGACGGCACCGCCAACATTAACGGCGATCAGGGTGCGCCCCTCGAAGTGCGGCAGGGCGCGATGTATAAATTGACGATAAAAGGCCGGTACAGGCTGGGCCTGGCTGGCATCGCTGCGGATGGTAAACAAGGGAATGTTAACGAGACTGCCCATGAGCGAGGCGAAGAGCAGCAGGTAGGCCGATTCACCGGACAGGCCGAGTTTGTGGAAGGCAATGCGCAGGATGCCGATCTGGATAAGGGTGACAATAAAAACCACCGCCATGAGGGCAAAGGCGAAGACGAGCGGGGCAGGCCGATGGTTCATTGTTCCTCCTCGCGGTCCTGTTGCTGCAGTTGCCACATTTGTGCATAACGCCCCGCGGCGGCGAGTAACGCCTGGTGGCTGCCGCGCTCAATGATACGGCCGCCATCCATGACCAGGATTTCATCGGCATCAATGACAGTGGAAAGCCGGTGCGCAATGACCAGCGTGGTGTGGTTCTGGGCGACTTCGCGCAATGACACGAGGATGGCCTGTTCCGAGGCGGAATCGAGACTCGAGGTTGCCTCGTCGAAGACCAGGATCTTCGGGTTCTTCAGAACGGTGCGCGCAATCGCCACGCGCTGCTTTTCACCGCCGGAGAGCTTCAGGCCACGCTCGCCGACCATGGTCTCATAGCCGTCCGGTAACGAGCGGATAAAGTGGTCGATGTGGGCAAGCTCGGCGGCGCGGATAACCTCTTCACGTGTGGCGTCCGGCGTGGCATAGGCAATGTTGTAGTAGAGGCTGTCATTAAACAGCACTGTATCCTGGGGCACGATGCCAATCGCCTGGCGCAGACTCTGTTGGGTCACGTCACGCACGTCCTGGCCGTTGATGAGGATGCGGCCTTCACTGACATCATAAAAACGGAACAGCAGGCGCGCCAGCGTGGATTTGCCGGCACCACTCTGGCCAACCACGGCGAGCTTCTGTCCCGGCGCAATGCTGAAGTTCACATCATGAAGAATGTCCCGTTCCGGGGTGTAACGGAAACCGACATGCTCAAAGCGAACTTCGCCGTCGCCGACGACCAGCGGTTTGGCATCCTCGCGGTCGGTGATCTCGGGTTCCTCATCAAGAATGCGGAACATGAGTTCCATGTCAGAGAGAGCGTGCTTGAGCTGGCTGTAGACAATGCCGAGAAAGCCCAGCGGGATGAATAACTGGATAAGGAAGGCATTGACGAGGACAAGATCGCCGAGGCTCATGCTGCCATCGACCACACCCTGGCTGGCGAGGAACATGATTATGGTGACGGCCGTGGTGATAATGGCGGCCTGCCCGAAATTCAATGAAGACAACGAGGTCTGGCTTTTTACCGCCGCGTCTTCCCATTCCGCCATGGTCGTGGTGTAGCGTTGTATCTCATGGGGCTCGTTGCCAAAGTATTTCACGGTTTCGTAATTGATCAGGCTGTCGATGGCCTGCGTATTGGCCGCCGAATCCGCCTTGTTCATCCGGATGCGGTACTTCATCCGCCACTCGGTAATATAAAAGGTAAACAGCATGTAGGCGGTGACACTGATGGCCGTGACAATGACAAACCAGACATCGTACTGGTACAGGAGAATGCCGGCTATCAGGGTGATTTCGACCAGGGTCGGCAGGATACTGAAGACCATGTAGTTCAACAGTGAACTGACGGCCCGGGTACCGCGCTCGATATCGCGTGAAATGGCGCCGGTCTTGCGGTCGAGATGAAACCGCAGGGAGAGGTTGTGCATGTGTTCCAGCACGCGGCAAGCGACCTTACTCATGGCGCCATGGCGCACGCGGGCAAACACGGCATCACGTAATTCGTTAAACAGTGAACTGCACAGGCGCAGCAGGCCATAAGTAAGCAAGAGCATGACAGGCAGGATCAGTTGTTGCCCCTCCGGCTGATCGAGGGCGTCGACAATGCCTTTCAGGGCCAGGGGCACGGCAACATTCGCCCCCTTGGCAAGGATCAGGGCCAGCAGGGCCAGCGCCACGCGGCCGCGGTAATCCCACAGGAAGGGGAGCAAGGCGCGAACGGTCTTCGCATCATTGCGTTCATCTGAAGGTAAGCGTGTAGCCCGACCGCCGTGTAACATCTGCGAGTTTCCCGTGTGACCAGCAGGATATTGTAGCCGATCGACCCGGCGGCGGCAGGGATAAAACGGTCGGCCGCGCTAATCACGCACAAGGGACAGGTTTGTTGACCAAAGTTCGCTATAATTATTTATGGACACTGCTGTCCCATTAATTCCCTCTCCCTTCGGGAGAGGGTTAGGGTGAGGGGATTTAGATTCGATAACACCTTGTTTTATTTACCCCCT
>NZ_JAVVES010000003.1:0-71042 GCF_032250955.1 Sulfuriflexus sp.
GTGGAGTACGAAGAACGAGCTACCGGTAATTAAATCGTCCGTTTTATTGGGGGAACCTCAGAGTCGCGTGGGTGTGGTGATCTGCTGGAACAGCGGGCCGCGACGTTGACAACCAGGTCACAAGTACCTGTATACAGCGACTCCGACCCCGATGGATTGAGGGGTCGGAGTCGCGCGGGTGTGGTGATTTGCTGGAACAACGGGCCGCGACGTTGACGACCAGGTCAAATGTACCTGTAGACAGCGACTCCGACCCCGATGGATTCTGGAACAGCGGGCCGTGACGTTGGCGACCAGGTCAAAAGTACCTGTAGACAGCGACTCCGACCCCGATGGATTGAAATGCATCTGTAGGCAGCGACTCCGACCTCGCTGAATCCAATTCACTCCGCGACCTTCGCGTCTCGGCGCCTCTGCGTTGAGCTGTTAAAACCCATGCAGATATGGACATCGCATTACACCTGATCCATCCTACTGGTTCGCTTATAAAAACGCAGACGGTTGGCATTGGTGACCACCGTTACAGAAGACATGGCCATTGCAGCGCCGGCGACCACCGGGTTGAGGAGGATGTCCATGAGCGGGTAAAGTACGCCAGCAGCCACGGGGATGCCGAGACTGTTATAGACAAAGGCACCGAACAGGTTCTGGCGGATATTGCGCACCGTCGCCCGCGAGATACCAATCGCATCACTGACGCTCTGTAGTGAACCGCGGATCAGTGTCACATCAGCGCTCTCAATGGCAACATCGGTACCGGTGCCAATAGCAAAACCCACATCCGCCTGGGCCAGGGCCGGGGCATCATTAATGCCGTCACCCACCATGCCGACGATTTCACCCCTCTTCTGCAGGGCGATGACCTGGGTGGCCTTGTCCTGCGGCAGGACCTCGGCAAGCACCGTATCGACGCCGACCTGTTTTGCTACCGCCTCGGCCGTGGCACGATTGTCACCGGTCAGCATGACCACATGTAAACCCAGTTGATGCAGCTTATCAATCGCAGCTTTTGAATCTGCCTTTATCGGGTCACTGACCGCGATAATGCCGACGGCCTGTCCGTCGATGGCAAGGAACATCGGCGTCTGGGCCTGGCCCGCCATGTCCGCCGCCATATTTAACAACTCGTCGAGATCGATGTTGCGGCTTTCCATCAGGCGCTGGTTGCCAAATAAAAGTGTTTTGCCGTCAAGCGTTGCCCGGACACCCTGACCGGTGATGGCCTCGAAGCCCTCGACCTCCTGTAAATCCAGTGACCGCTCCCTTGCTGAAGTCAGGACAGCCTCGGCCAGCGGGTGCTCGGAACCCCGTTCCAGGCTGGCGGCCATCGTCAACAGGTCAGACTCTGTATGCTCACCCAGGACCTTTATCGCCGTTACCTGTGGACTGCCCGCCGTGACCGTACCGGTCTTGTCGAGGACCACCGTGGTTAGCCGGCCGGCCTGTTGCAGGGCATCACCGTTGCGGATCAGGATGCCGAATTCGGCGGCCTTGCCAACGCCGACCATGATCGAGATCGGTGTCGCCAGACCCAGAGCGCAGGGACAGGCAATGATCAGCACCGTCATGGTGACGACCAGCATGTAACTGATCTTCGGATCCGGGCCGACGTTATACCAGGCCAGGGCTGTCACTACGGCGATGATTAACACCGTTGGCACAAAGATGGCCGAGATACGGTCGGCGAGGCGGCCGATTGCCGGTTTGGAATTCTGGGCGGTACGCACCATGTCAATGATCTGCGCGAGCATGGTCTCGCTACCGATCTTCTTCGCCTGCATGAGGAAACTGCCGGTCTTGTTCAGGCTGCCACCGACCACCTCGTCGCCTACCTGTTTACTCACGGGAATGGGTTCGCCGGTAAGCATCGACTCATCGACACTGGAATGACCGTCGATGAGTACACCATCGACCGGGATCTTTTCCCCGGGCCGCACCCGCAGGGTTTCTTCCAGGCCGACTTCTTCGATGGGAATGTCCGACTCTTTGCCGTCACGGATCACACGCGCAGTTTTTGGCTGCAACCCGATAAGGCGCTTGATCGCCTCCGAGGTCTTGCCGCGCGCACGCATCTCGAGTGCCGAACCAAAATTGATCAGGGCGATGATAATGGCTGCCGCTTCAAAGTAGACATGCTGTGCTGAAAGCGGCACGAGGGACGGCCAGAGGCTGATCAACATCGAATACAACCAGGCGCTGCCTGTACCCAGTGCGATCAGGGTATCCATGTTGGCGTTATGATTCCGAAAGGACTTCCATGCCCCCTTGAAGAAATTTCTGCCCGAGTAATAGAGCACAAACAGGGTGATCAGGCCAACACCGATCCAGAAAGGCTGGTGTCCGGCAAGATCAGGCATTTTACCCAGCAACCCGGAGATAAACAGCGGCCCACCAACCACTGCCGCGACCAGGCTCTTGCGAATGAACTGCCGGAACTGCACATATTCCCCGGCCTCTTTGCTCTCGGCATCCTCGGCAGTCTTTAACTCGGCCGCCTCGTAACCGGCATCGGCCACGGCCTTAATCAAGGCGTCCACGGCAACATTACCCTGCACCTCAGCGGTATGCTCGGCAAAGTTCACACCCGCAGCGTCAACGCCGGCGACCTGTTGCAGTGCCTTTTCCACGCTCGCCACGCAACCGGCACAGCTCATGCCGCCTATAGACAGACGTATAGTTTTCGGTTTAGTCATAATGGTATGTAAATAACGTTTGCCCTGATAAGAGGCGACAGTGGAATGACGGCGTGATGATAATTGACCTGCCCTCTTCGGCAAGGCACAGGTCCGGGCAATACGCTGTCGCCGCCACGGCAAGCACAATAACGGCGATGGCTAGGCCGGCACAGCAGGATAACCGGCATCGGTGACCGCTTTCGCCAGCACCCCGGCATCGGCCTGGCCGGTGATCACGGCGCTGGCATTATCGAGGCTGACCTCAACCGACTCGACGCCGGCCTGTGCTCGCAGGACCTGCTCGACAGTCGCCACGCAACCACCGCATTTCATACCTGATATGCTGAGCCTTGTCTCGGCCATGACATTTTCTCCCGGTTGATTATTTCAAGGCGTCACGCACACGTTCTAGCTTTTCCTTTACCTGGCCGGCGAGTGCTTCAACTTCCGGGCGGTTAACCAGCTGCAGGACAGCGGCCGGGTCCATGAAGGCCACGGTAACAGAGCCATTCTCTTCTTCACGTACCAGCACGTTACAAGGCAGCAACAGACCGATATCCGGTTCGGCATCGATGGCCTGGTTGGCGAGTCCCGGGTTACAGGCACCCAGGATGGTATAGGGACGCTTGTCGATATCGAGTTTCTTTTTCAGGGTGGCCTTGACATCGATCTCGGTCAAGACGCCGAAACCTTCCTTTTGCAACTCTTCGGTGACGCGAGTGATTGCATCGTCAAACTTGTCCGTAACTGTGACTGAAAAACCGTACATATCGTTCTCCTGAAAAATATTGAAAATAATGAGGCAGATGCCAGACCTGCAAGTGTACCGCCTCGGACGAGAGACTCAATGCCTAATCGTCCTTGCCGCCTTTTCCTGTCAACAAACTCACGATGACAAGGATAATCAAGCCCCAGAACAGCAGGCCAAATCCCCAGTGCCCCAGACCAAAAGTAAACCAGATGCTGTCATGCATAATATTTCTCCTTCATTGTTTACGTTTACGTGCCCGTTGATCGATGTCATACCATGCTGCATAGGCCTCGTCGGGCCATTGCGACTGAAACCAGGCAATCACGGCATTGATGTCCGCGTCGCTGAGCTTGTCCTTCCAGGCAGGCATACTGCCGCCGATAGCCTGCGTGCCGTGGCGAATCGTATAGCGCAGGGCTCTTAGCGGGTGATGCCAGGTATGCCCGCCGCCTGTCAGCGGCGGCGGCGGAAAGCGGTCATCAGCATCACGCTGTCGCCAGTTCGGCGCGCCTTCACCCTTGACGCCATGACAGGCCGCGCAATTCTGCTCGTAGACCTCGGCACCACGCCTTAACTGCGCGATGTCAAAATTACGTGCAGGCACCGCAGGCTCCTGTGTTGGCGGTGTCGCAGGCTGTTGTGCTGTCTCATTTTTAGCGTCGTTGGCGGGTTGACCGCAGGCCACCAACAGCACACTGGCCGCGATGACTATAACCATTTGTCTCATATCTTTGCCTCTTCAAGTCCACGCCGCTTCCAGACCAGGAAGACGGCCGGGATGACCACCAGGGTCAGCAAGGTGGCGGTAACCATACCCCCGACCATGGGTGCCGCAATGCGGCTCATGACCTCGGAGCCGGTCCCCCCACCGAGCATAATCGGCAGCAGGCCGGCAATGATCGCCGCCACGGTCATCATGATCGGGCGTACGCGTAACAGCGCCCCTTCGATAACCGCCTCGCGTAATTCAGCCAGGCTCATGACGCGACCGGCATCAATAGCCTGGTTCCGTTTCTGGTTGTAGGCGATATTGAGGTAGACCAGCATGAGCACGCCGATCTCGACCGCCACCCCGGCGAGAGCAATAAAGCCCACGCCAACGGCTACCGAGAGATTGTACTCCAGCAGGTAGAGTAACCAGCCGCCGCCGACCAGCGCGACAGGCAGGGTCCCCATAATAATGAATACCTCGATGAAGTTCCTGAAGTTCAGATACAACAACAGCATGATAATGGCCAGCGTCAATGGCCCGACAATGGTCAGCTTGTTGATGGCCCGTTCCATGTATTCGTACTGACCCGACCAGCTGATCGAATAACCGGCCGGCAGCTTCACACCATTGGCTACGGCAAGTTTGGCCTCATTCACATAGGAGGCAATATCACTGCTATCGATCGAGACATAGATCCAGCCATTCAGGCGTGCATTTTCACTCTTGATCATAGCCGGGCCACCTTCGATCTCGATACTCGCGACTTGTGATAGCGGCACATGCGCGCCCATCGGTGTTACCAGTGGCAGGTTACGGATCTTCTCCAGCGAGTCACGCACACCCTGCGGGTAACGGATATTCACCGGGTAACGCTCCAGGCCTTCCACTGACTGGGTGACGTTCAGGCCGCCGACCGCGGTACTGACGACATCCTGGATATCCATGATGTTCAGTCCCAGGCGGGCACTGGCAACGCGATCAATATCTATCGTGACATAACGGCCACCGGCAACGCGCTCGGCATACACTGAGGCGGTTCCCGGTACCTTATTCATAACCGCCTCGATGTCCTTGCCGATATCCTGGATCACATTCAGGTCAGGGCCGGCGACCTTGATACCGATCGGGGTCTTGATACCGGTTGCAAGCATATCGATACGCACCTTGATCGGCGGTAGCCACGAGTTGGCCATGCTCGGGTATTTCACAAGACTATCCAGCTCCCGAACGATATCTTCGCGCGTCATTCCTTCACGCCATTGCTCTTCCGGTTTTAACTGAATGATGGTTTCGATCATGGTCAGTGGTGCCGGGTCGGTCGCGGTATCGGCACGCCCGACCTTGCCGAATACCGATTTCACTTCAGGCAGGGTACGGATCAATTTGTCAGTCTGCTGCAGGATTTCGCCGGCCTTACCAATCGATACGGCAGGAAAGGTTGACGGCATGTATAACAAATCGCCTTCATCCAGTGTCGGCATGAATTCGCCCCCCAGTTTCGTGACCGGCCAGATACCGATGACAGTTATCAGCAGGCCTGCCAGCAGCACTGATTTGGGTCGCCGTAAGACAAAGTTAATCACCGGTTTGTAGGTGGCCACCAGCACACGGTTCACCGGGTTCTTGTGCTCCGGCGTGATGTGCCCACGAATTAACAAACCCATGAGCACCGGCACCAGCGTGATCGACAATGCCGCCGCCGCCGCCATCGCATAGGTCTTGGTATAGGCCAGCGGCGCGAACATCCGCCCCTCCTGCGCCTCGAGGGTAAACACCGGCAGGAAGCTCAGGGTAATAATCAAGAGCGAGAAGAATAACGGTGGGCCGACTTCCGAGGCGGCATCACCCATGATCCGCCAACGGTTCTTGTCGGTCAGTTCTTCTTTCTCGAGGTGCTTGTGCACATTCTCGACCATGACAATCGCCGCATCGACCATCGCCCCGATCGCAATGGCAATGCCGCCAAGCGACATGATGTTGGCGTTAATGCCCTGTGACTCCATGACGATGAAGGCCGCCAGAATGCCGACCGGCAAACTGATAATAATCACCAGTGCGGAGCGGAAGTGAAACAGAAACAGGGCACACACGAGGGCCACAACGATAAACTCTTCAATGAGTTTGTAATTGAGATTACTGACTGCCCGTTCAATCAGGGAGGAACGGTCATAGGTCGTGACAATCTCGACACCCGCCGGTAAGCCGCTCTGCAACTGCCTGAGCTTATCCTTCACACCCTGGATCGTGGTCAGGGCGTTTTCACCAAAGCGCATAATGATGATGCCGCCAACGACTTCACCCTCGCCGTTGAGTTCAGCAATCCCCCGCCGCATCTGTGGACCAATGCGAATATCGGCAACATCCTTGAGCAGGATTGGCGTGCCCTGCTCGTTCATGCCCAGCGGTACACTTTCCAGATCCTCGACACCCGTGATGTAGCCGGTGGCGCGTACCATGTACTCGGCCTCGGCCATCTCGATCACTGCGCCCCCGACCTCCTGATTGGCACGCTGGATCGCATTTTTCACCCTGGCCAGCGGAATGTTATAGGCGCGTAACCGGTTCGGGTCGAGCACAACCTGGTACTGGCGCACCATGCCGCCGATCGTGGCGACCTCGGATACTCCCGGCACGGTCTGCAACTCGTATTTCAGGAACCAGTCCTGCAGACTGCGCAACTGGGCAAGGTCATTCTTGCCGGTGCGATCGACCAGCGCATATTCATAGATCCAGCCCACACCGGTAGCATCCGGCCCCAGTGCCGGGCGTGCCTGCCGGGGCAGGCGCGATTCGACCTGGCTCAGGTATTCGAGCACCCGCGAGCGCGCCCAATATGGGTCAGTGCCATCCTTGAATATGATGTAGACATACGAATCACCGAAGAAGGAATAGCCGCGCACCGTGACCGCGCCCGGCACCGACAACATGGCCGTGGTCAGGGGATACGTCACCTGGTCCTCGACCACCTGCGGAGCCTGCCCCGGATAAGTCGTCTTGATGATGACCTGTACGTCGGACAGATCCGGGATCGCGTCAAGCGGGGTCTTCTTGACCGCATACACACCCCAGCCAATCAACATGGCGGTCAACAACAGGACCAGGAAGCGGTTGGCAATAGACCATCTGATTATTTTTCCGATCATAGCCGCGCCCCTTATTCCGCAACCGGGCGGATGGCTTCGATAATATAGGTATCGTCTTTCTCAACCATATCGAATTCAATCACCTGCCCCGGCTGCAAGCCCTCCAGGCTCACCGCCTCATCAACGCGAAAGTCCATGGTCATGTCCGGCCAGCCCAGCGCGGGAATCGGTTCATGCGACACATTGATCTTTTTCTCATCCGGCATAAGTTCACGCAACACGCCCTTGCCGGTGATGGTTTTTGAATCCGGCATGTTCTCTTGCATATCCATATCGGTCTGCGTTTCCGGCTCACTCATGCGGTTCAGGCCGGCCTTGATGCTAGCCTCGGAGTCGAGCAGGAACTGCGCCGAAGTCACCACTTCTTCATGACCCTTGAGCCCTTTCCGAATTTCAACACGCCCACCGGATTCTATACCGCTGACCACATCGCGGGGGACAAAACGGCCTTCACCAAGACTGATGATGACGCGTTCGCCTTCACCGGTACGGATCAGGGCCTCGCGCGGGATGCTCACCACATCCTGTTCCGCGCCACCGAAAACTGTGACATTGACGAACATGTTCGGTTTCAGGGATTCATCGGGGTTTTCAAAACGCAGACGTGCCCGTAAGGTGCGCGTCTTCGGGTCAAGACTCGGGTAGACGTATTCCACCGTGCCTTCCCAGGTGCGTCCAGGCAGGTAAGAGACGGTGATCTCGGCGGGTTTACCCGCTTTCACCCAGTTGGCCTGACGCTCGAAGACCTCGACCTGAATCCAGATAGTGGACAGGTCAGCGAGGGCCATTATTTCCATCTGCGGTTTGACGAACATGCCTTCGCGCGCATTGAGTTTGGCGACAATGCCATCCTGGCTGGCGCGTATCTTAATCAGCTGTTCGGCCTTCCGGGTCTTTTTGATCATGTCGATCTGTTGCTCGTCAACACCGAGTGCACGCAGGCGGTCATGTGACGCGGCCAGCAAGCGCTGGTTATTACTCCGCAGGGCCTGCAGGTATTCATCCTGGGCATTGACCAGTGTCGGCGAGTACAGTTCGAACAACAGGTCGCCTTTTTTGACACGCGCACCTTGCGACTTCACAACAAGCGTGTTGATCCAGCCTTCGGTCCGCAGGTGCACATGGCTGATCCTGTTCTCATCAAAGTCAACATAACCGACCGTATCAACGCGCTTCCAGAGTTTTCCACGCTCGGCTTTTGCTGTTCTTACGCCCAGATTTTGAACAATCGCCGGTGAGATGGTAATGGCGTTATCATCGCCGCCTTCCTCACCGTAGAACGGGATCAAGTCCATACCCATCGGTGACTTGCCCGGACCCTCCTGACGAAAGTTAGGGTCCATTGGTGCGACCCAATAAAGAATCTTTTTCTCTTTTGGTTTCTCGGCTTCTTTTTCGACCAGTGTCATACCGCAGATCGGGCAGTTGCCCGGTTCATCCTGCACAATGTTCGAGTGCATCGGGCAGACATACTTCGGGTCGAAGTGTTTCTCCGCATGTTCGATGGCCGTTTCCTCCTGCATGCCGTCAGCAGCCGGTGCCTGGTCGCTGCTATCACAGGCCACCAGTGAAACAGACAGCGCTATGGCACTGATCAGTAATGTGTATCGCTTTATCATTGTGTGCATTATTCTTCTCCAGCCAGGTAAAGCAGGCGCGCCTGCGCCTTGGCGGCATCAACATGGATGCGCATTGCCTTGAGGTGAGTCTCCAGTTCAGTGATCTTTGCCCGCATCAGGGTCGGGAAATCAGTTGCATCATTCTGGTAAGCCAGTAAAGAGGCTTCGCTGTTTGCTGTGGCCTGGCCGATCAGCGTCTGCCGATAACGTTGCAGTCGCTGGGACAGGCGCTGCCAGGTCACGTATTCCTTTTCAAGCTGGCTCTGCATGGCGCGCAACCTGTCATCGTATTGCAACCTGGCCGCACCCTCACGGTGCTGCGCGGCGGCCAGGCGACGATCCTGGCGTTTGTTCGTAAAGATAGGCAGATCGAATGTCACCGTTGCCGCGAGCAAGTCTGCCCGCTCCGAACCATCCATGTTATTCCCGTTCCTCGCTCCGTAATCGATACCGACAGTCCAGGCAGGTTTGTAGGCCTCACGGGCGAGAGAAACATTTTTCCGGTTCGTATCGATATGGGCCTGTTGTATGCGCAGGGCCGGGTGTTGGGGCAGGCTTGCCTGAAGCCGGGCCAGGCTCGGCGGTTCAGGCAGCCGCGGGATGTCATCCGGTAGTTCGCGTTGTGCATCGGCACCGAGCCATTTTGCCAGGGCGGCACGGGCAGTCTCCTGCTTTTGCCGGATATCGGTAAGGCGATCCTCAAGCAGGCCAAGTTCCAGATCGGCACGCAGCACATCCTGCTGGTTGCGCCGGCCGGCGGCATACTGCGACTCGGTAATATCAAGCATCTCGCTGAACAGGCGCTTGTTGGCCGCGACAATGCGTTCGGCACGCCGCCAGTAAAACGTCTCGTACCAGTTTGCCCGTACATCGCGTCTCAGTTTGCGCGTTTCATCCGCTACCCTGGCGCGTTCGCCACCTGCCTGAACGCGGGTCCGCTGGTTGCGCAGTTCCAGCGTGTCGCCGCGCGGAATCGCCTGCTGCACACCGAAGCGTAATTGCGCCATGGGTTCCTGCTTCCGGTCGAATGTATCGGTAGGGAAATTGAACAGGCTGACTTTCGCCTTCGGGTCGGGCAACTGGCCATCGGCAATCGCCGCCTCATCCAGCGCCTGCGCCGTAGCATCGATATTACCGAGCATCGGGTCGCCCTGTATGGCAAGCTGCTCGGCCTCTTCCAAAGACAGGACATCGGCATGGGCGGGCAGGCTATTCGCCATCAAGCCAATGGCAATGAGCAGGCTGATGAGCTGGTACAGCCGCAAACAGCGGGTACGATTGGTAAACATAATCTTGACTCCACAACAAAACACGAATCATGCCGCGAACGGCATTCGCTTTGTTACACGTATGACAACGTGTAATCGTTATGAAGTCAGGCTTTGGGAGGACGGAACTCGGTGTGCTGGACGATACCGTGAATCGACGTCGTCAGCGCATCGACTGAAGACTCAGGGCTTGTCGGGACAAACTGGAAGATACTGTTGATGCCGGGGCTGATATGGGCACTGGCACAACTGACCTTGCATTGCTCGGGACATTCGCAGTTATCCTGCCCCATGCTGTGATCCATGCTTGCCGCATCATGCTGCATATCATGGCCGGCATGCATATCCATCATCTCGCACTTCATCCCGGCATCGTCGAGCACTGCGATCTCGGCCGCGACAAACTGTAACGGGGCCACCAGCAGGGATAACATCAACCAGCAATGTGCGAAAAATCTCAGCATAATAATCTTAATATACCATCCAAAAAGGGACTGTACAGTCTAACGAGCAACTTTTCTGACTCCGGCTCCTGCCACAAGTTCCGTTCAGGCCTGTCCGGCTATAGCTCCAGCTCATCGAGGCCCGTCTCCATGTCACCATGATTGAGGCGGATGCGCGTTTTGACATTGCCCGGTGAGTTGGCGTTTCTCAGAGCCTCAGCGGTGCTCACCTTGCCCTCAGCATACAGGTCATAGACGGCCTGATCGAAGCTTTTCATGTTCTTGTCGCCACTTTCATCCATGGCCTTCTTGATCTTTTCCATTTCGCCATGCTGTATCAGGTCAGAAATATGCGGCGTGTTCAGCATAACCTCTACCGCCGGCAGGCGTTTGCCATCCTTCCCCGTAAGCAGCCGCTGCGAGACGATTGCCCGCAGGTTCAGTGACAGATCCTCATAGAGCTGCCGGTGCGCGCTGTCCGGGAAGAAATTCAGGATACGTTCCAGGGTCAGGTAGGCATTGGTCGCGTGCAGGGTGGCGATGCACAGGTGGCCGGTTTGCGCATAGGCCATTGCTTGCTGCATGGTCTCCATATCGCGGATTTCACCGATCATAATCACGTCCGGGGCTTCGCGCATGGCGTTTCTCAGTGCATGTGCATAGCTGCGGGTATCGGTACCCACTTCACGCTGATCAATCACTGACTGCTGATGTTCATGCATGAACTCAATCGGATCCTCAATGGTCAGAATGTGTCCGGTCCGGGTCTTGTTCCGGCGGTCAATCATCGAGGCCAGCGTGGTTGACTTGCCGGAACCGCTCGAGCCCACCACCAGGATCAAACCTCGCGGCTCCATGATGAGTTCATTAAGAATGTCCGGCAGGTTGAGTTCAGCGATTGTCGGGATAGCCGTCTTGATACGGCGGATCACCATGCTGACTTCGCCGCGCTGCCTGAAAACATTGACGCGAAAACGGCCAACCCCGCTTGCTGAAAAGGCCAGGTTCATTTCAAACTCAGCCTCGAATTCCTGAATTTGATCCGTGGACATAATGCTGTAGGCCAGGGTCTTGACGTCGCCGGGCTGCAGGCGGCTTTCGGTAAGCGGATTTAGCAGGCCTTCGACTTTTGCATTCACCTGGGCGCCGACGCTGAAGAACAGGTCTGATGCTTCCATATCCACCATGACTTTAAGGAAGGATTCGAGGTTCATAATTATTACCTTTGCTGGCCGGGAAGGCCCTTACACATTGACGATACGCTATCCGTTCGTATTCATAAACGTCTATACTATGTCCGCAGCAACGGGTACTGCAGAATCTTGCCAGACTCCTCCAGCACGAAGTCCTTGAAGGCCCGTGCCACGGGAGACAGGCGCTTGCCCTTGCGCTGGACAATATACCAGTGTCGCAAAATCGGGAACGACTCCACATCCAGAACCACCAGGCGCTGCATCTCCAGTTCCAGCTCCAGCGTGTGCAGGGAAACAATTCCCAGGCCCAGGCCGGCCTGCACAGCCTGCTTGATGGCCTCGTTGGAACTCATTTCCATCGCTGTCGTCAGCTGCGCACGCTTTTCAGCAAAAAACCGCTCCATGGCGATCCGCGTGCCCGAACCGGGTTCACGCATGATAAAGGTCTCTTCCTGCAGGCGCTGGATCGTGATGGCCTTCTTCCCGGCCAGCGCGTGATCCGGGGGCGCAATCACGACCAGCGGATTTTCCATGAAGGCCTCGGCTTCCAGTTCCAGCTTTTGTGGCGGCAACCCCATAATGACCATATCCGAGTCATTGGCCTCGAGGTGTGAAATGAGGCCTTCGCGATTCGTCACATCCAGGTTTACGGTGACCGCCTCGTGGCGGGCACTGAAAACGGCCAGCAAGCGGGGGGCGAAATAATTCGCCGTACTGGCGACAGCGATCATCAGGCGCCCGCGCCGCACCCCTTTCAAATCCTCGAGAATCTGTTCCGTCTCGTCAAGCTGGTTATCGACAATCCTGCTGGCCTGATACAGTTCATGCCCAGCTTCGGTCAAAAAGATCTTTTTCCCCAGTTGCTCGAACAGGGCAATGCCAAGGTTGCTCTCTAATTGCTTTATTTGCATGGAGACACCGGGCTGTGACAGATATAATTCCTCGGCCGCGCGGGTATAGCTCTTGAGTCGCCCCACCGCTTCAAAAACACGCAATTGGCGTAATGTGACATTCATGATTTGCCGCCTATAACCATAAGTATTTACTTATCGTTTCAATCAAAACTTATGAGTGTTAATTATGCACTATTGGGCATATATTTCCCAGCCTCAGGTAGTGGAGAGAAAAATAACCTTAAGAATTAATGGTTTATTTTGCCAAAAGGTGCGCCGAACCGCGCCACCTTGTCCACCAGAGACACTGTTTTTTTATCGACCATCAGGAGGCCTACCATGGCTACAAAAGGTTATAGCGCGGGTGTAAAAGAATACCGTGAAACATATTGGATGCCCGATTACACACCAAAAGACACCGATCTTCTGGCCTGTTTTAAAATCACCCCCCAGGAAGGCGTGCCGCGTGAAGAAGTCGCTGCTGCTGTTGCCGCTGAATCTTCAACCGGTACCTGGACCACGGTCTGGACTGACCTGCTGACTGACCTGGATTATTACAAGGGTCGTGCCTACGCCATCGAAGACGTACCCGGTGATGACACCTGCTTCTACGCATTCGTTGCTTACCCAATCGACCTGTTCGAAGAAGGCTCGGTTGTCAACGTACTGACCTCACTGGTCGGTAACGTATTCGGCTTCAAGGCCCTGCGTGCCCTGCGCCTGGAAGACATTCGCTTCCCGGTTGCCTACGTTATGACCTGTAATGGACCGCCCCAGGGTATCCAGGTTGAACGTGACCTGCTGAACAAATACGGTCGTCCTCTGCTGGGTTGTACCATCAAGCCCAAGCTCGGCCTGTCTGCGAAGAACTACGGTCGCGCCTGTTATGAAGGTCTGCGTGGTGGTCTGGACTTCACCAAGGACGACGAAAACGTCAACTCACAGCCGTTCATGCGCTGGCGTCACCGTTTCGACTTCGTTATGGAAGCCATCCAGAAGGCCGAGGCCGAAACCGGCGAGCGTAAGGGTCATTACCTGAACGTTACTGCCCCGACCGCCGATGAAATGATGCGTCGTGCTGAATACGCGAAAGAAATCGGCGCGCCGATCATCATGCATGACTACCTGACCGGTGGTCTGTCTGCCAACACCCAGCTCGCTCAGTGGTGTCAGAACAACGGCATGCTGCTGCACATTCACCGCGCCATGCACGCCGTGCTTGACCGTAACCCGCACCACGGTATCCACTTCCGCGTACTCACCAAGGTTCTGCGTCTTTCTGGTGGTGACCACCTGCACTCCGGTACGGTTGTGGGCAAGCTGGAAGGCGACCGCGATGCAACCCTGGGCTGGATCGACATCATGCGCGATTCATACATCAAGGAAGACCGTTCACGCGGTATCTTCTTCGACCAGGATTGGGGCGCCATGCCAGGCGTGATCCCGGTTGCTTCCGGTGGTATCCATGTATGGCACATGCCTGCACTGGTTAGCATCTTCGGCGATGATTCCTGCCTGCAGTTCGGTGGCGGCACACTGGGTCACCCATGGGGCAACGCTGCTGGTGCGGCTGCCAACCGTGTTGCGGTTGAAGCCTGTGTTGAAGCACGTAACGCTGGTCACGAACTTGAGGTCGAAGGTAAGGAAATCCTTACTAATGCTGCCAAGCACAGCCCGGAACTCAAGATGGCCATGGAAACATGGAAAGAAATCAAATTCGAATTTGATACGGTTGACAAGATCGACGTCGCGCATAAATAAGCGACTTGTTATTGATCATCAGCGGCAAGGTGCCCGATTTTATACCCGGTACCTTGCCGCACGATCCAGTCATACGAATTTAAATTTTTTGGAGTAAATCACTATGAGTGAAGTACAAGATTACAATTCAAGCCTGAGCGATGCTGCCCAGAGCCGTAAATATGAAACCTTTTCCTACCTGCCGCCTTTGAGCAAGGAATCAACACGCGCACAGATCCAGTACATTGTTGATAAAGGCTGGAACCCGGGTATCGAACACACTGAACCGGAAAATGCACGTAGCAACTACTGGTACATGTGGAAACTGCCAATGTTCGGCGAAACCGATGTGGATGCTATCCTGGCTGAACTCGAAGCCTGCCACAAGGCACATCCGGACAACCATGTTCGTCTGCTGGGCTTTGATAACTTTGCACAGTCCGCAGGTACGGCAATGGTAGTTTACCGCGGTAAGTCAGTTTAGTTCCGCAGGGTAATATGATGCATAAAGCCCCTGCCCAACAGAATACGGACAGGGGCTTTTTTTTTGCACCGACAATTAAAAGTCACAAACGACATTAACTGGAATAACCAATGAGCAAACCAAATAAGTACGTAGGCATCAATAATGATCTCAATGGAGGCATGACGACCATTGGCAAGATTATTCGTGATGCGTGGGTATTTGGCCTGATACCAGAATCTGAAACATGTGAAGGCTGGAATCTGGCCCAGATTGACGGGCTGTTACAGAAAGTAAATGCTGAATGGGACAAGTATGGTTGTCTGGTCAGTCACCTGCCTGAAGACTTGCGTCGCCGTCATGAAGAATTCCATGACGCAGCCATTGCCAATGCCAGGGCGGTGGGCTGGAGTGGTGAAGTTGAAACCGATGATGAAAAATGATGGCTGTGGTTAGCCCTATATTGCAAAGAGGTGAGATATGTCTTCTATAGATATTGCACAATACAAAATTCAAACAGAGCCTTACTACCAGACGGTTGCAGATGAAACTGCCTTGTACGAAGCCGCTTACGAGGTGCGCATGCCGATGATGCTGAAAGGCCCGACCGGCTGTGGCAAATCCCGTTTTGTCGAGTACATGGCATGGAAACTCGGCAAACCGCTGATTACCGTTGCCTGTAATGAAGACATGACAGCCTCTGACCTGGTCGGTCGCTTCCTGCTCGATAAGGAAGGTACCAAGTGGCAGGATGGTCCTCTCACCACGGCTGCGCGTCTCGGCGCCATCTGTTATCTCGATGAGGTCGTCGAGGCCCGCCAGGACACCACGGTAGTCATTCACCCGCTGACTGATCACCGCCGGACATTGCCACTCGACAAGAAAGGCGAACTCATTGAGGCACACCCTGATTTTCAACTGGTGATCTCCTATAACCCCGGCTACCAGAGCCTGATGAAGGACCTGAAACAGTCCACCAAGCAACGCTTTGGGGGCCTGAACTTCGACTACCCGGAAGAAAAAATCGAAACCGAGATCGTGGCCAGGGAATCAGGGATTGATAGCGATACCGCCCACAAGCTGGTGCAGATTGCCCACCGGGCCCGCAACCTTAAAGGTCATGGCCTGGATGAAGGTATCTCCACCCGCCTGCTCGTCTATGCGGGAAACCTGATCAATAAAGGTGTGGAACCGGTCGCCGCCTGTAGCATGACCATGGTGACGCCGCTGACCGATGACCCAGACATGCGCGATACCCTGAACGCCGCTGTACAAACGTTTTTTGGTTAACACACGACCCGGAGAGGCGAAGACGGCAAGCGCATATAACCGTTCCTGTGATTTTGTCTTCGCGTGCTGAACATCTTGACGTTAGAGATTGTTATTAAATGTCGATAAAACTTGAAGATTACGAAGACCAGCTGCAAGACGCGGCACCAGAGATCCGGGACGTACTTGAGGGTACGTTCTCGGAAGCCTCCCATGTCATGTCGCCCGCTGGCCTGCAGAATTACCTGGATGGCGCCAAAAGCCTGTGTGGTCTGGGGCGTGGCACGGATCTGGTGGTTTCTTACCTGCAGAATATGCCCCTCGTGGTCAAGGAGTGCGGTGAAGATATCATCACCGACTGCATTACTGCAGCCATGAAACTGGCCTCAATGACCTCGGGCGAAGTCATCTCGCTGCTGTTCAGCAGCTTGCCAACGGCCTCTCGCCGTCTTGGTGATGCTGAACTGCTCCGCGGCTACCTGACATTGATCCATCAGCTATCTTCAACCGCGTCACGTGGCGTACGCCCGATGCTTAACCACATCGATGAGCTGTTATCGAAACTGACCCTGAGTGGTCTGCGCCGCTGGGCAAACTTTGGCGCCCAGGCTTATCGCCGTGATTTTAATAATCTAACGTCTTATTTCAATCTGGAGTCACAAGACAGCCTGGCAATGCTGCAAAAAGAACGCCGTGGCACCTTGTTTATTGATGTCCAGCGCAAACTGAATTTCTACCTGCGCGCACTCTGGGCCCGGGATTTCTTCCTGCGCCCGACCGGCGCCGACTACACCGACTTTCGCCCCTATATCGAGGCGCACATTGTGCACATGCCGGACGCAGTCGATGCCGTAGGCGAGGTCTCCGGCCTGGAGCTGTACCGGGCCACGGCCGCACACATGGCTGCACATATCTGTTATACCACTGCGCCGATTTCAACCGAACAGCTGAGCCCCGCGCAAATGTTCTTTATCGGCTTTATTGAAGATGCCCGTATCGAATACAAAGCCATTCAGGAATTCCCCGGCATGAAGAAACTCTGGCATGCACTTTTGAATGAAGAAGCCGAAGACGATGTAGAGCATCCCACCATGCGTGTCCTTGAGCACGTCGCCCTGATGTTGCTGGATTCATCGGTGAAAAGTGATGACCAGGAACTGAACCGCTTCTGCGAAGACTTCCATGCACGCATTGACGAGGAACAGGACAATAACCAGTTCTCCTGGCACCAGGGGCTGGAGCTGTTTAACCTGTTTTCGAGCCGCAAAGCCGTGCCCAGCCTGCGTATCCTGGAACGTATCGCCATACACTACCGTGATGACAATCGCTTTATCTGGGAATTCGAGGAATTCACCTTCGATACCATGAACGAGTATATTTCCACCCATCAGCGCCAGGTACGCAAGACCGTGAGTGTTGTGGAAATGGCCAACGAGGTTGACTGTGAACTGGCCGGTGACGATGCGCAGGAAATCTGGACCTGTGAAACAGAAATGTTTCCTTACGAAGACGATCTTGAGACCACCAAAAGCTTCAATGAAATGTGGGGTAAGGAAGCCATCTCTGAACCTTTCCACTATCCGGAATGGGATTACCAGATTCAATTACACCGACCCGACTGGGTGAGCGTGTACGAACGTCGCCAGCCCAAGGGCGATCCCGTCATGATCGAAAAGATCCTGGCGGAGTACAAGCCAATTGCTCACCGTATCAAGCAGATTATTGACCTGCTCACACCTGAAGGGGTTCAGCGGGTACGCAATATGGAAGATGGTGACGAGATCGACATCAATGCCGCCATCGATGCCATGATTGCCATTCGCATGGGCGAACAGCCCAATACGCGGATCACGATGCGTAATGTATTAAAGAATCGTGATCTGTCTGTCGTGGTGCTGATGGACCTCTCGGAATCGACCAATGAGAAGATCGGTGGGTCGGACAAGACCGTACTGGAACTCACCCGCGAGGCCGCCACCCTGGTTGCCACCGCAATCGATGGTATCGGTGATCCCTTCGCCCTGCACGGCTTCGCCTCTGATGGTCGTCATGACGTGCAGTACTACCGTTTCAAGGACTTTACCCAGCACTTTGATGATGATGCCAGGTCGCGCCTGGCCGGTATGCAGGGTGGTTTATCGACTCGCATGGGCGCAGCCATGCGCCATGCCGGCCAGCACCTGTTAAAACAACCAGAGCGGCGGAAATTGTTACTGCTTGTGACTGATGGTGAGCCGGCGGACATTGATGAGCGGGATCCGCAACACCTGCGTCACGACACCAAAAAGGCCGTGGAAGAACTCTATAGCAAGGGTGTCCTGTCCTATTGCCTGACGCTCGACCCGAATGCCGACAGTTACGTGAAACGTATTTTCGGTGCGAATAACTACACGGTCATTGACCACGTCGATCGTCTGCCAGAGCAATTGCCGGTCCTGTTTGCCAGCCTGACCGCCTGAACAGGCCGGTAGCAGGTCCGGGGATCTCCCTCAAAACGGTCGCATTTGGCTCTCTATTCCTCCCCCTTCATACCTTGATCGGCTGCCCGCGAGTATTTTTATCTCCCTGGGCACGTCAGCATGCACCGCATAACCTGCATTAACCTTATGGTATATATAAGCATTTTATAACCATAAGCAAATACTTATAGTAACGATGATATTTACTTATTTCTATTGATGCACAAACTCCCCTAGGATTGCCCCTCGATTTTATAGTCATATATTCGACACGGTAATAACGCAGCGTGGCGCTTGGTTATTGCCCGGCAAGCAGAGTGAATACCAACCTGTACCACCGTATCGCTCGCAGCTAATGATTTTACCCGTAACCCCAAGGAGTCCTTAAATGGCTTTATTAGATCAAACAGGCCGTTATTCTGACCTGAGCCTGAACGAAGAGAACCTGCTTGCCGATGGCAAACACATTCTCGTTGCCTACACCATGGAGCCAGCCGAAGGCCATGGTTACCTGGAAGCAGCCGCTCACTTCGCAGCCGAATCTTCAACCGGTACCAACGTTGAGGTTTCAACGACCGATGACTTCACCAAGGGTGTAGATGCCCTGGTTTATGAAATCGATGAAGCCAAGGGCATCATGAAGATCGCTTACCCGAACGAATTGTTCGATCGTAACGTCATCGACGGCCGCGCCATGATCGTCTCGTTCCTGACTCTCGCCATCGGCAACAACCAGGGCATGGGCGACATCAAGAACTCACAGATGTTCGACTTCTACATTCCCCCTAAAATGCTGCAACTGTTTGACGGCCCGGCAATGGACATCTCTGACATGTGGCGGATTCTGGGTCGTCCAATTAAAGACGGTGGTTACATTGCCGGGACAATCATCAAGCCCAAACTGGGTCTGCGTCCAGAGCCATTCGCTGATGCTGCATACCAGTTCTGGCTTGGCGGTGACTTCATCAAAAACGACGAACCACAGGGTAACCAGGTCTTCTGTCCAATGAAGAAGGTTATACCTCTTGTTGCAGATGCCATGAAGCGTGCACAGGATGAAACCGGTGAAGCCAAACTGTTCTCTGCCAACATCACGGCTGACGATCACCACGAAATGTGTGCCCGTGCTGACTACGTGCTGGAAACATTTGCTGAAGATGCTTCTCACGTCGCCTTCCTGGTCGACGGTTATGTTGGTGGCCCGGGCATGGTTACCACTGCACGTCGCAACTACCCGGGACAGTACCTGCATTACCACCGCGCCGGTCATGGTGCCATCACTTCACCTTCATCCAAGCGTGGTTACACTGCTTATATCCTGGCCAAGATGTCACGTCTGATGGGTGCCTCCGGGATCCACGTCGGCACCATGGGTTATGGCAAGATGGAAGGCGATGCATCTGACAAGATTATTGCTTACATGATCGAACGTGATGAATGTCAGGGTCCTGTCTACTACCAGAAATGGTATGGCATGAAGCCAACTACCCCGATTATCTCTGGTGGCATGAACGCGCTACGTCTGCCCGGTTTCTTCGAGAACCTCGGCCACGGTAACGTCATTAACACCTCTGGTGGTGGTGCTTACGGTCACATCGACAGCCCGGCAGCGGGTGCAAAATCCCTGCATCAGGCCTACGAATGCTGGAAGCAAGGTGCCGACCCCATTGAGTACGCGAAAGAGCATAAGGAATTCGCACGTGCATTCGAGTCATTCGAGCATGATGCCGATGCCCTGTACCCGGGCTGGCGTGACAAGCTGGGCGTACACAAATAAATATGCTGAAAAGGCTGGCTGAAATGCCGTTGCTACGCGTTCTTGTACCTGACGCATACCAGTCAGCCTGACTAAAAAGCCCCTGCATGCAGGGGCTTTTTTTCCAACCACCTAACCCGGATAAAAAATCACTATTCCAGAATTTATTGCAGGCTTTAAACGAGAAATTAATTCTGGAATGGTTATCACGATACAGGACGAGACCAATGAGCAACCCGGATCAGAAAATCGATATCGAACAATACAAGATCGAAAACGAACCGTATTACGAGCCGCAGGACAAGGAAGTCTCTTTATACGAGGCGGCGTATAAAACGCGTATGCCGGTAATGATCAAGGGTCCTACCGGTTGCGGTAAGTCACGCTTTATTGAACATATGGCCTGGAAACTGCAAAAGCCGCTCATCACTGTTGCCTGTAATGAAGATATGACGGCTTCTGACCTGGTGGGTCGTTACTTGCTTGATGCGGATGGTACACGCTGGCTGGACGGTCCCTTAACCACCGCCGCACGCATTGGTGCAATTTGTTACCTGGACGAGATTGTTGAGGCCCGACAGGACACCACGGTTGTGATCCATCCCCTGACTGACCACCGTCGCACTCTGCCCCTGGATAAAAAAGGCGAACTCATCAATGCTCATCCCGATTTCCAGCTGGTTATCTCCTACAACCCGGGTTACCAGAGCCTGATGAAGGATTTGAAACAATCAACCAAGCAACGTTTCACGGCAATGGACTTTGACTACCCGGCTGCCGGCGTTGAAGCGACTATTGTTGAAAAAGAAACAGGTATCGATGCCGACACCGCCATGAAACTGGTCAAGATCGGCGGCACCGCACGCAACCTGAAAGGCCACGGTCTGGATGAAGGGATCTCAACGCGCTTGTTAACCTATGCCGCCACCTTGATAATCAATGGTGTTACGCCTGTTGACGCCTGTCGCATGGCACTGGTTCGCCCGATTACGGATGATGTCGATATTCGCAGTACATTAGATCACGCAATTGATGCCGTCTTTGCCTGATTCATGATGCCCATACCGGAACAGCAGAACTTATCATGAGTCTGGCAGGCCCCGACAAGAAAATCAGCACTGAAATCAGTGCTGAAATGCAGGCATTCAGGGAACAATTGAAGTGCGGCTTCAAGGATCTTGATGACATCTTTGTTGACTGTATGTCAGGTGCGCTCGCCGTGCTGAGCACGAATGGCATCAAGGCTTATCTGGAGGGCGCGTCATTAATATGCATGATCGGTCGTGGCTTTGAGCCCGTCCTGGTCTATCTCGAAGAAATGCCCGGGATTGCACAGCGACTCGGTGAAGCAACCCTGTCGATGGTTTCGAAAACCGTCTGGGATATGTCCCGAACACCTAACGGCAAGGCCATTCCTCCCTTTTTGAACACGCTTGCCGAGGCGGCACGCCGCCTCGGTAGCGAAGAGCAACTACAACATTATGTCGAAATCCTTCAGGACATGATGGAGCGCACCACCGGCTCCGTGCACGGTTTCCATACCAGTATCCCCAGCCCCGGCCTGCCGGATCTGTTGAACCAGATGCCCTACCTGCTCAGCGAACTGTCCCTGGAAGGAATCAGAAACTGGATTGATTACGGCATCAGCAACTACAGCAGCAACCCGGAACGACAAAAAGATTATTTTTGCCTGCAGTCAGCTGATAGTAAGGCGATCTTGAGCCGTGAACGGCATGGCACCCTGTTTATCGATCACGAGCGCAAGCTTGATTTATACCTGCAGGCACTTTGGGCACAGAAGTCTTCTCTTCTGCCCTATTCCAATGCCTTTGACCAGTTACGTAAACCCATCCCCTATTACGACAAACTGGGCATTCGTGTTCCGGATGTGTTTGATGATAAGGATGGTGTTACCGGCATAGATCGCTACCGTGCCGTACTCGCGCATATCGCCTCCCACCAGCGCTGGACCACGGCCATTGTGGCCGATAACTTCAGCCCTTTTCAGCGTATCGCCATTGAGACACTGGAAGACTCGCGGGTCGAATACCTGGCCATGCGGGACTACCCGGGCCTGAGAAAAATACTCTTGTCCCTGCATCCGGCACCCGCGGAGGATGCCTGCGACCCGACAGAGGAATCCTGTATTCGCCACCGTCTCGCCATGTTGTCTTACGGCATTCTGAACCCGCAACACGGATACAAGAATTCTGACCTGCTTGATTGCATCGCCGCCTTCAACGACCTTATGCAGCAGGTTGAGACGCAGACAAAGGACATTGTCCAGCTGGCCATCTCCTATATTGCCAGGACCCGTCTGCAGTCCGATCAGTCACCCCGCATGCACTTCAAGGATACCGAGATCGATTACAGGGATGACAATCGCCACATGTGGGTGTTCATTGAAGAAGGCGATGAAGAAGAGGCATTCGAGGACAATCGTGACGCTGCACCCAAAGAAAGCGAATTTGACGGCCTACCACCCCGTCACTATAAGGAATGGAATTACAAGACCATGACTTATCGTCCTGACTGGGTAAGTCTTTACGAGACCCTGCACCCGTCAGGCAACGCAGCCGATATTGATAAGGTTCTGGATAAACATGCCGGCCTGGCCAAACAACTCAGGCATATTCTGGATATGCTGAAACCCCAGCAATATGTGCGCGTACGCTACCAGGAAGAAGGCAGTGAACTCGATCTGGATGTGGCAATCCGCTCCCTGATCGACTTCAAGAGCGGCGCCCAGCCTGACCCGCGTATCAACATGAGCCACAAGCACGATGGTCGTGACATTGCAGTCATGCTATTACTGGATCTGTCAGCTTCCCTGGCCGACACCCCGGAAGGTTGTACACAGACTATTTTACAACTCAGCCAGGAGGCCGTCGCCTTACTGGGCTGGTCGATTGAACACCTCGGTGACAAATTTGCCATTGCCGGCTTTTCATCAAACACCCGGCATGAGGTCCGCTACCAGCACATCAAGGGGTATAGTGAACACTGGAATACCGATGTCAAGGCGCGACTGGCGGCAATGACTGCCGGTTACTCCACCCGAATGGGCGCGGCAATGCGGCATGCCTCTCATTACCTTGGCGCCCAAAAGGCCGATAAGAAATTGTTGCTGGTGTTGACCGATGGCGAGCCATCAGACATTGATGTTGATGACCCGCAACTGCTCATAAAGGATGCGCATAAGGCAGTACAGGAACTGGATCAGGAAGGCATCTATACCTACTGCATCAACCTTGATGCCAATGTAAAACCGGGCGAGGATGATTATGTTACCGGCATTTTCGGTAACCACTATACTATAATTGATAAAATTGAACGTTTGCCGGAGAAACTGCCCAAGTTGTTCATGGCACTGACCGGCTAGTTAACAACCTGATTCCCGGCAAGCCGCAAATAGACGAGCATGCTCATGAAAAACATCATCACCGCCTTGATCGAGTTCAGTTTCAGGGGCAAAAAATTTGCGCCCACGCTTACGCTTGAGCTCGACAGATACATGCAAGCGCATGGCCGCCTGCCCAATCTCTACCCGCTCATTGCTACCGAAAATCATATCGACCATTACTCCTATGAATACGAAATGATGCAAGTCGAGCCGATTAAAATTGCGTATGCAGAAGGCCTTGTTGTGGACTTTGTTGTCGAGGGCTCCCTGGCGACCAGCGAATTTGAGCAAGCCTGGCGAGAACAGGCCACCCTTGCCGGCATAGAGAGTATCGTTAGAAAAAACATGAGTATCAACGATCTACAAGAACATCCCGGACTGAAGGAAACGCTTTTGGAAGTCTACCGATTGGGCGCAAACACCCCCCGCACCAGCTAGGCCCGACTATACGACTCAGCGCCCGGTTCGCTTATTCTTCTGTAGAATTGTGCTAAAATTCAGCCTGTTAATTTACTACTCCCACTTATATTCCGGAAAACCATGAGCATGCAGGACACCCCACAACGTAACCCTTCCCTGGCCGTCATGGCCCAGTTGATCTTCTGGAGCCGCTGGCTGCAGGCACCGTTATACCTTGGTCTGATCGTGGCCCAGGGTGTCTACGTGTTCCTGTTCCTGAAAGAGCTGATACACCTGGTGGCAGATGCGAACACCTTTACAGAGACGCAGATCATGCTCATGGTCCTCGGCCTGATTGACGTCGTCATGATTGCGAATCTGCTGATTATGGTTATTATCGGTGGCTATGAAACCTTTGTCTCGCGCCTGAACCTGAAGGAACATCCCGATCAACCACAATGGCTGTCACACGTAAATGCCACCACCATGAAGATCAAGCTGGCCATGGCCCTGATCGGTATCTCCTCCATTCACCTGCTCAAGACCTTCATCAATGCAGAGCAAATGGATAATGATACGATCTACTGGCAAGTCGTTATCCACCTGACCTTCATCGTTTCCGCGATTGCCATGGCGATCACAGACTACATCATGAACAAGAGTATTGCCGTGGCACACGCTCATGAACACTGAGTAACAGGGGTATTTTGTCAATAATGTATGATCGTCTCGATGCAGTCCCGGTTTACGCGCTACGCCAGGGCAAGGTGAAGGCGATGCATTACAACCATGTACAATTGGCACTCAAGCGCCTTGGTGAAGAAATACGCATGCCTATTCCCGGGCTCAAGCACCTTGACCTGATTTTGCAAAAGAATGCCTGGATCATTGTTGACCGGGTACTTAATGATGTCCCGGTCGTCGCCTGGACGGATTTTGCGACCAGGGAACGCAGCAGCCTCCATGAAGATATCCCCTGCCAGATAAAGCATTATCATGCCAACGCGGTGATGATTATGAACCGCTCTCTGGATGCCATGGAAATGCTGTTAAGTGAAAAACTCCCGGAAATGCTGCCTGACGAACTCTCGGATGTGTTGCCCTTCAGAAAGAAAGATGACTGATACAATTATTGATTTGAATCGTCAGCCACCATCGTGGCCGGCACATCCTGCTGGTAACACATGCCGGGGTGATGCGTGCGATCATTGCCCACATCCTCTGTGCCGGCCCGCTTGGCATGTACCGAATCAAGGTGCACAATGCCGGTATTACACGAATAGTCTCCACCCCGGATGGCGACATGCTCGAATACCATAATCATACACTGAACGCCCAAGACTCCTGATATGGCCGACATACAGACGTACCTGGATAGCCTGCGCAAGGATATTACCTTTGATGTGGAACTGCGCGAACAGGCGCTGCACTTTCGCTCGACCTGGGGACTCTTCTCGCCCCGCGAGATCGATGAAGGCACCCGCCTGTTACTGAGTCATATCAAGATTGCCGAGGATGCCGATAGTCTCGATATCGGTTGCGGCTACGGGCCGATCGGCATCACCCTGGCCAGGCTCGCCCCCAGGGGTAACCACCTGCTGGTCGACAAGGACTTTGTCGCCGTCGATTATGCGAACCGTAACATCAAGGATAACAAGCTGGATAATGCCGAGGCGGTCCTCAGCAATGCCTTCGACCAGGTTGGTGATCGTCAGTTTGATATCATTGTTTCGAACATCCCTGCCAAGGTCGGCAAGGAGATGTTGTTGCTCATCCTCTATGATGCCCTCGCCCATCTGAAACCCGGCGGACAACTGTACGTGGTCACGATTAACGGCCTGCGCAAGTTCATGAAACGCCATTTTGAAGAGGTCTTTGGCAACTACAAGAAACTTAAACAGGGCAGCAATTACACTGTCGCTCGTGCTATCAGGGAACCTGGAGACACGTACTAACCCTATACTCCTCTTTGTCGCTGATGACCGGATTGAAAATACGGCAGGCGCGGCATAGGCTATTGAACATGCATGCCACACGTCTTCCTGTCACAGCCATCCTGCTTGTCCTGCTTTCGGGCAATGCCTTTCTTTTCGCCCATAAGCCGGCAAGAGCTGATGCGCAGGCCTTGCAGCAAGAGTACCAGCGGCTCCAGGGAAAGCTTGCCTCGAATGTCTATGGCATTCCTGTTTATATCAAATCCAGCAGTAATGACGACAACCAGATGCACGGCGAGATATTTGGTGTCATCAGCCACCCTTACGACAAGGTCAGGGATGTTCTGGGTACGCCTGCGACCTGGTGCGATATCGTGCCATTGCATCTCAATATCAAGGCCTGTACCTATCAGCAGCGGGATAAACAATATCTGCTTACCTTCTATACCGGCCGAAAGTTTTATGAGTCACCCGATAACGCATACATTATCCGTTATCTTTATACTCCCCTCGCACGCCACGAAGACTATCTTGATATTCAGCTGACCGCTGATTCCGGACCACTGGGTACGGAAGACTACAACATCAGCGTTGAAGCCATTCCATTAGACGATGATTCGACATTTCTCCATTTCAGTTTCTCATACCAGCACGGTCTGCTTGCCAACCTAGCCATGGGAACTTACTTCCTGACCCTCGGTAGTGGCAAGATCGGCTTCAGCATAGTCGAAGAAGACGAAAGTGGCGAACCTGTTTATGTTAAAGGTAACCGTGGTGTTATCGAGCGTAATGTCGTACGTTATTATTTTGCCATCCAGAGTTACCTGGTCACGCTTGATGTGGCGAGTGAGCAGCGCCTCCAGGCACGTCTCGATCGCTGGTTCGAATTGACGGAACAACATGCCCGGCAACTCCACGAACTCGACAAAGAGAAATATCTGGAGTACAAACACCTGGAGCGCAAGGATCAAATACGACTGCAGGCGGAGATTGACTATGTTCAAAACCGATAAAACAATAGTCAATGCCTGTAGCGATAAAATGGTCTTACTGTATTAGCCAGATCATTTTCCAGCGCCCTTGCTATAATCAGCCCATGACTGTCTTCGAAAAACACCTTACTGTTGCTGACAATAACGAGAGCGTTATAGCTCAACTTGCCGCGTCCAGCGACCTGTCCAGACAGCGCATCAAGCAGGCCATGTTCAAGGGTGCGGTCTGGTTTACCCGCGGCAACAGCACGCAGCGCATACGTCGGGCCACAAAGACCCTGCAACCCGGGGATGTAGTCCATCTCTACTATGATGAAAAGGTGCTCGCACGCGAGCCGCTGCCGGCGGAAATAGTCGCCGATCAAGGCGCCTACAGCATCTGGTACAAGCCTTACGGCATGCTCTCACAAGGCTCGAAATGGGGAGATCACTGCACCATCAGGCGATGGGCCGAGCAGCACCTGCTGCCACAACGCCCGGCCCTGGTCGTGCACCGTCTTGACCGGGCCGCAACCGGCCTGATCCTGATCGCGCATGAGAAAAAAGTCGCTACGGCTCTCGCTGCGCTGTTCGAGTCACGGGCTATCGAGAAATGCTACCGGGCTATCGTGCACGGCAGGTTTCCTGACGAAACACAAACCATAAATTCCGATATTGATGGCAAAACAGCGATCAGCCATGTGCGCCGATTAGACTATGATGAGACTCTCTGGAAAAGTTTAGTAGAAGTAAAAATTGAGACCGGGCGCAAACACCAGATACGCCGCCACCTTAGTGAGGCCGGCTTTCCAATTGTCGGCGATCGTCTCTATGGCGACGTCAAAAAAAATAGCGAGCATGAAGACCTGCAATTGACGGCCTTCACACTCGCCTTCCAGTGTCCGGTCACTGACAAACCGCTAACCTTCCGCCTCGCCGATGACAGACTGCCGCAGCTATCTTCCCCGGCTACCGCATGATTACTTCTTTGATTCCTCAATATAGGCGCGTGCAGTGCTGACCTTGTCGATACAACCCGCGTAGGCGCCAAAACCTGACTGTACCTTGGCCGTTCCCAGCAGGCTTGCCGCCTTGGTGTATTCCCAGCTCCCGCCGAAGCCTGTGGTCTTGGCAAAATCGAGTTCCTTGTAGGCAATCTCAATCCCCTTCTCACATGAACTGGCAAGCTTGTTTTCTGCTGCCGTGTTTTGGCTGGTGCTGGCACACGCAGATATACCTATACACAGTACCCCGAGTAACATACTACGATAAATATTCATTGTTCAGACCTCCATAAAGTTTGAGGTCCTTATGCTAGCGCCGCCGCGCATTTTTTATGTGAGGCAAGTCTTAAAATCAAACCGGCATTGTCAATTGGTTCACAGTTTGAGACTAAAACAAGAATACCCGCAACTGTGCCAGTCTTTCCCCCTTCTGAAAACCGCTATGGCGGTCTTTCTCCCTGGCCGACCGTGTGCCGGCACATTACAGCTGGCTTTACACGGCTTTTTCCCCTGAATCATTCAGGTATACTTTCGTTCTGCCTCGTACTGTTTTTATAAGGAGTAACACTATGGTCCAGACCGAATCCACCATGCTCGCCCTCGGCACCCCGGCACCGGACTTTTCTTTGCCCGAACCGGCCACGGGCAAGACCTGGTCACTCGCCGATTTTACCGGCAACCAGGCATTTTTGGTAACCTTCATGTGCAACCATTGCCCTTACGTATTGCATATTCATAAACAGCTCAACGCCCTCATTCGTGAATACCAGCCCAGGGGCCTCGCCGCCGTGGCCATCAATGCCAATGACGTTGCCGCCTACCCGGCAGACAGTCCAGAGAAAATGGCCGCGCTGTCCAGAGAAATGGACTACTGTTTTCCCTACCTGTTTGACGCCGAGCAGACCGTGGCCAGGGCCTACAGGGCCGCCTGCACGCCGGACTTTTTTCTCTTCGACAAGGATATGAAGCTCGCCTACCGGGGCCAGTTCGATGCCTCGCGACCGGGCAGCGAATTGCCGGTGACCGGTGCGGATATGGGCGCCGCCATCGAGGCAATACTGACCGGAGACCCCATTCCTGCAGAGGCACAAAGCCCAAGCATGGGCTGTAACATCAAGTGGAAGCCGGGTAACGAGCCAACTTGTTCTAGCTAGTATTACTAGTTTTTTATTACATTCCACTGATTTACACTGTATGTTCTAGGTTATGACATGGTTAACAGCCATCTCAGCCTCGCAAATATTTTTTTATTTGCACATAAAGCAAGACTTAACCAAGGATGAAAGACTATGCGTAAATTTCTGCACTTCATTGTTCTTGCAATCGGTACATCCTTACTATCACTGCCTGCATATGGACTGGAAGGCGTATTGCTGGATAGTGCGGGCAATTACGTAACTGATAGCTCTGGTGAATGTGTCTCGGTTGGCAAGCTGAAACATTTTCACCGGGCGGATGGCACCGGCTACTGCGCGGATTTACCCGAGAAGGTGGCCCAAACCGCACCTACACCCGCGCCTGCACCAGAACCTGCCACCTACGAGATCGTGACGACACTCGATGCACATGCCCTGTTCAGCCATGATCGGTCAAACCTGCGACCTGCAGGCAGGAGTGAACTCGATGCGCTGGTCTCCAAGCTGAAGGGTTACTCTTCTCAGAGAATTAGTATTATCGGCCACACCGACAGCCAGGGAACCGACGCATACAACCAGCTCCTCAGCGAGCGCCGCGCGGCATCGGTAAAGAACTACCTCATTAGACAGGGTATCGACGCCGATTCTATTTCGACCGTGGGCAGGGGTGAAAGCCAGCCTGTCGCCTCCAATAGCACCGCCGCCGGGCGGCAACAGAATCGCCGTGTTGAAATTGCCGTGAGTGCCACAAGGTAATCAACCCGCGGGTAGCAGAAACAGGACGGGACGGCATCTGCCGTCCCGTTTTACTTTTTACGCTTCACCAGGCAGGTCTGGATTCGCCAACAACCCGCCGGCGAGTAATTCTTCCGTAAAGCCAAAATAGCGCATATCCCGAATTCGTTGCGGATAGAGAATGCCATCCAGGTGGTCACACTCGTGCTGCACGACCCGGGCATGGAAACCGGTCACCTCTCGCGCCACGACCCGGCCCAGCTGGTCGAAACCCTCGTAATGAAGATACGTAAAGCGGGGCACCAGGCCACGCATACCGGGGACGGAGAGGCAGCCTTCCCAGTCTTCGTCGGTCTCTTCCCTTAGCGGCACAATCTGCGGATTGATGAGTACGGTCTGTGGCACCGCTTCGGCATCGGGATAGCGCGGATTCTGCCCAACCTCGAAAATGACGACCCGCAGATCCACGCCGATCTGTGGCGCGGCCAGGCCTGCACCATCGCAGGCGGCCATGGTCTCAAACATATCCGTAATCAACCTGTCCAGTACCGGCGTATTGAAGTCCTGCACGGCCCTGGCCTGTCGTAACAGGGCCGGCTCGCCCATGCGCAGTATCTCTCTGATGGCCATCGTCTACGCCCTCATCTTGTTCGGTAAAGATTGCTGGTTGGCCGATGCCTCATCCTGTGGTTGAGACCCCGGCGTATCCTTTATTCATTGTGCCCGCCGCCGACAACGCATGGAATATGCTGCGTTTCATGTCGATCGGCCATTCCCGCCGTCAGCCAGGCTTCCAGCGGCTCAAGGGGCAGTGGCCCGGCCTGTCCGGCTTAGACAAAGACCGGCATTTGCGTCTGCCTCGCAGTCACGGCACAATCACGCCTTCATCCCGGAAGCATAAGCAGAATCTCACCATGGCAGCACCCCTTTACGAATCCAGTCTGACCAGCCTGAACCTGATCAATCGCGGCAAGGTACGCGACATCTATGACATCGATGATCAGCACATGCTGATCGTGACCACCGATCGTCTGTCGGCCTTCGATGTCATCATGAGCACGCCGATCCCGGACAAGGGCCGGGTCCTGACCACCGTTTCCAACTTCTGGTTCGACTACCTCAGTGACATCGTACCGAACCATCTCGCCTCGCGCACACTCGAAGACGTCCTGCCCGATGCCGCAGAGCGCGCCAGCGTCGAGGGCCAGGCCACCGTCGTGCGCAAACTGCGCCCGTTACCGGTCGAGGCTATCGTGCGCGGCTATATTATCGGCTCTGGCTGGAAGGACTACCAGGCTACTGGCAGCATCTGTGGCATCCGTCTACCCCCCGGTTTGCGGCTGGCTGACAAGCTCGAGCAGGCCATTTACACGCCATCGACCAAGGCCGACATAGGCGATCACGACGAGAACGTCGATTTCGAAACCACCGTGAAACTGCTTGGCCGGGAACGAGCCGAACAGGTCCGCGACGTGAGCCTGAAACTGTACGCGAAGGCGCGTGACTACGCCGCTGAGCGCGGCATCATCATCGCCGATACCAAGTTTGAATTCGGCCTCGATGACAATGACCAGCTCGTGCTGATCGACGAGGCCCTGACCCCGGATTCGTCGCGCTTCTGGCCGGCCGAGAGCTATGCCCCCGGCACCAGCCCCGAGAGTTACGACAAACAATACATCCGCGACTGGCTGGAGGCCCAGGACTGGGACAAGACCCCGCCGGCGCCCACCATCCCGGATGAGATCATAGCCAGGACCACCGAGAAATACCGCGAGGCCTGCCGGAAACTGACCGGGCAGGAACTCGACTAGGCAGACGGGTTGTTCGGCCTAGTGAATCAGTCGATTCAGTGTCGCGAGCAGTTTTTCGGGGTTAAATGGCTTGGTCACCCAGCCCGTGGCGCCGGCCTCGCGTCCCTGGCGCTTGCTCTCATCCGTGTGCTCGGTGGTGATGGTCAGAATCGGTGTATTCCGGTAACCGGCTTGCTGCCGCAATGACTTGATCAGGGTATAACCATCCATCTCCGGCATATTAATATCGGTCAGGATCGCATCAAAATGCTCATGGTGGGCCATGGATAACCCTTCCCGGCCATTGCTCGCCTGCTTCACCTCAAAGCCGCCCTGCTTGAGCATAAACGTAATAACGTCACGGATAGATTTACAGTCATCAACAACAAGAATGGTTGAAATATTCATAAGACACCCCTTTATTTTGCCTCGAGGTAGCCGCCAGAAAGGCGCCACCCTGCGAAGGCTTCACTATCAAAATGGTTCTGCGTCTGAAAAGGGGAAGGAGAAGAGTCGCATTCTCGGTTCCGGCAGTCCCGCTGTCATAGGCATGAGCCCTTAGACCGGATGACTTTGCGTGCCCATCTTTCGAATGGGGTCGCCCTTGTCAAAACATTAAATAACGCACTTAAAGTATAGCTACTATTTTTCGGGAAAGACAAGTCGGTTTAGAGGGATTTGTGATTAGGCTGCCCTGACCCATCGGAGATGTCCGATGTCCGTGGGGCTTTAAGTTTTTGCGTTTATATGGGCATCTATGGCAGATAATTTCACCACTCATAGATACCCTGATGACACTGGGACAGTGGAATAGGGTACTCATGATGAAGCTTGAAAAGCTTCTATGAGCCACCTTCGAGGTTACACCATAGAACCCTTTCAGGGTTCATTATGGATACCTCACCCATTTCCAATGGGTCGAGGCAATTGTGAGTTGCCCAGACTCACTGGGACAGTGAGTGGGGTATTCATGATGATGCCTGAAAGGCATCTATGATCCTCAACCATCTCCGATGTCCGTGGGTATTCGACCTTTTCGCTGTCTCCTTTGCTTTTATGGCTCGGAATTTCACCACTCACAGAATCCCTTCGGGCTTCATTGTGAGTACCTCAACCATCTCCGATGGTTCGAGGCAAAAAAAGGAGAGGCGTGCGGGGCAGGCCTCTCCATAAAAGCACCCGGGAAGGGATCGGGAGCTTGTCCGTTTTGCGTTGAGGATGATCCTACCCCCACTCGCCTGCCTTGAATATGTGGCATAATGTCGCACCCTTCATAAAATCAATGACTTGGCATGAGCCCGGTGTTAATTTCCTTACCTCTCCAGCGCCGGCGCGCTAGAATAACGGTTTAGATACAAGCTTGTGTACCAATGCCCGTGACCAGCCCAGCTCCACAAAATGACCCGGCCGAGAGACAAAACCTGCGCCGCCTGTTAAGCCTGCGAAGCATTGCCGTTATCGGCTGGGGGCTGACCATCTATGTGGTCGTTGCCTTTGTCGGCATGCCCCTGCCTGCCTCCTCCATGGCCCTGGTGATCATCGCCCTGGCATTGTTCAATCTCGTTACCTGGCTGCGCCTGAAGTGGGGCGGGCGGGTCGGTCAGCTGGAGTTTCTTCTCCAGCTCATGGTCGACGTTGTCGCGCTCACCAGCCTTCTTTACCTGTCAGGCGGGGCGAGCAACCCGTTTGTGCTGCTGTTCCTGTTGCCGATTATTATCGCCACCGCCGTCCTGCCCGCGATCCATATCTGGCTCCTGACGTTATTCACAGGGGTCTGCTACAGCCTGCTGATGTGGCGCTATGTGCCCCTGCCGCATGTCCACGGCGAGGAGCACAGTTTTAGCCAGCACGTCTTCGGTATGTGGCTTGCCTTCGTCGTCAGCGCCGCAGTAATTGCTTACTTCGTGGTGGCGATGCGGCGCAGTCTGCACCGTAAGGACCAGGCATTGGCCGCGGCGCGTGAGCAGCGGCTGCGCGATGAACAACTCGTCGTCCTCGGCACCCTGGCTGCAAGCACCGCTCATGAACTCGGCACGCCACTGGGCACCATGGCCCTGCTCAGCGAAGAGTTAAACACCACCACTGAAGACCCGCAGGCGCAGGCGCTGCTGCATACCCTGGGGGAACAAATTAACCGTTGTACGCAGGCCCTGGCCACCCTCTCGGCCGCGGCCGGTGGCATCCAGCTGGGTGGTGGGCAAATCCTGCCCGTGCACGACTTTCTCAGCGAGATACTCGCAGAATGGCAACCATCACATCCCGCTATTCAACTACAGACAGACTGGCAGGGACCTGAACATGCCCCGGGCATACTCGCCGACCGCACCCTGAAACAGGCACTGGGGAATATTCTCGATAATGCTGCCGAGGCCTCACCCGGCGATGTGGTGTGGCGGGCCAGCTGGGATAAGGACGGCCTGACCATGGAAATCAAGGATCGGGGCGACGGCTTGAGCCAGCAGGCAGAGCAGCTTATCGGCACCCGCCCTTATAGTGAAAAGGATAACGGCATGGGTCTGGGTCTGTTCCTCGCCCATTCTATTATCAGTCGTTTTGCCGGTGAAGTCCGGCTGCTCAACCGCGAGGGGGGTGGCGTAACCACATTCATTCACCTGCCCCTGACGAAGGCCGTATAAGGAGCGACTGCGCGCATGCAACTGCCAGAAAGTATCTTGTTGGTCGATGATGACGAGGCCTTTCGTGATGTCCTCGGCCGCGCCCTCGAGCGGCGTGACTTTACCGTGCACAAGGCAAGTGATCGCCATAGTGCGCTGACCCTGGCCGGCCAACATACGCCGGGGCTCGGCATTATTGATTTGTGTATCGGCGACGAATCGGGTCTGCAGGTCATCGAGGCGCTGGCCTCACGCTACCCTGATATGCGCCTGGTGGTCCTGACCGGGTTTGCCAGTATTACCACGGCGGTTGAGGCGATAAAACTCGGCGCCAGGCATTACCTGACCAAGCCCGCCGCGGTTGATGCCATTCTTGATGCCCTCTACCGGGACAAGGGTAACGCCGACATTGACGCCAGCCGGCAACCGATGTCAGTAAAGCGACTGGAATGGGAGCATATCCAGAAGACCCTGGCCGATCACGATGGCAACATCTCGGCGGCGGCCCGCGCCCTCGGTATGCACCGGCGCACCCTGCAGCGAAAATTACAGAAGCGTCCGGCCCGCCACTGACCAGCAGGCAGATAAGAGGCTAGCGCGCTAATCGTACCAGCTGTCGATCATGTACCCGGCCCATCAGCACGAGGGCCAGCGCCGCCCCCAACAGGGCGGTGCCCATGTCGGCCTGCGTATCCCAGACATAGCCCTGGGTACCAAGGAATGCCTCGGCAGCCTGCTCCGAGCTTACACCTACCGCCCACTCGAGCAGCTCATAGGCGGCACTGATCGCAAGGCAGATACTGAGAACGATAAAATTCAGCCAGACCCGGCCGCTGACAATCGCCTTGCGGATCAATATCTCACGAGCAATGATTGCCGGCACGACGCCCTGGGCAAAATGTCCCAGTTTGTCATAATTATTCCGCTCCATACCCCACAAGCCGTCGAAGAAGGGGACCTCGGCATAGGTATAGTGCCCGCCGATCATAAGGATAATGCTGTGCACAAGAATGAGGCTGTAGGTTAACGGTGTGAGGGGGAAGGTTCGCCTGGTTGCCACAAGAATAAACACGGCAATCAGGGCCGGCATCACCTCGAGTATCCATATAAAAAGATCCCTCGGGTAAAACGCAGACCATGCCAGCACACTGACGAACGCGACTGACCACACCCCTTCCTGTATTGTTAATCTCATTCGTCAGGCCTTGCTGTTATGTTGCTTCCGTCGAATATCTTTAGCATACCTTTATTCCCATAAAAAAGGGGCGTACCTCAGTACGCCCCTTTTTATTCGCTCGTCTGAGCAGTGGTCTTACTTGACCTTCTGGTCAAGTTCGCCCTTGGCATACATCTCGAACATGACTTCCAGGCTCCTGGCCTTGATCTTCGAAGCGTGACCGGCACAACCGAAGGCTTCGTAACGGGCCTTACAGATGTCCTTCATGGCCGCGGTTGAGGCCTTCAGGAACTTACGTGGGTCAAAGTTGGACGGATTTTCGGCAAGGAACTTACGTACCGCACCGGTGCTGGCCATACGCAGATCAGTATCGATGTTTACCTTGCGCACGCCGTTCTTGATACCTTCGAGGATTTCTTCAACCGGCACACCGTAGGTCTGGCCCATCTCGCCACCGTAGCTGTTGATGATCTCCAGCCAGTCCTGAGGTACAGAAGAAGAACCATGCATGACCAGGTGCGTGTTGGGCAGACGTGTATGAATTTCGCGGATGCGGTCGATACGCAGGACTTCACCGGTAGGTTCCTTGGTGAACTTGTAGGCGCCGTGTGAAGTACCGATGGCGATTGCCAGGGCATCAACACCCGTAGCCTTAACGAAGTCAGCGGCTTCTTCAACACCGGTCAGCAGCTGATCCATGTCCAGCTTGCCTTCGGCGCCATGGCCGTCTTCTTCACCCATTTCACCTGTTTCCAGTGAGCCCAGGCAACCCAGTTCGCCTTCTACGGAAACACCGCCGGCGTGAGCCATCTTCACGACTTCACGGGTAACATCAACATTGTACTCAAAGCTGGCCGGCGTCTTCATGTCGGCCATCAGCGAACCATCCATCATCACGGAAGTGAAGCCGGACTGGATAGAACGCAGGCAGACTGCAGGTTCTGAACCGTGGTCCTGGTGCATGACAACCGGGATGTGCGGGTACATTTCGGTGGCGGCGGTAATCAGATGACGCAGGAATGGTTCACCCGCATAGGAACGTGCACCGGCTGAACCTTGCATGATAACCGGGCTATCACACTCATCAGCAGCCTGCATGATCGCATGCACCTGTTCC
The DNA here is from genome assembly GCF_032250955.1 of Sulfuriflexus sp. NCBI lineage: Bacteria > Pseudomonadati > Pseudomonadota > Gammaproteobacteria > Chromatiales > Granulosicoccaceae > Sulfuriflexus > Sulfuriflexus sp. The sequence continues at coordinate 36,666 of NZ_JAVVES010000003.1, forward strand.
ATGTTGTTAACATTGAATGCCGGCATACCGAAATCGTTTTCTGCAGCGTAGTCCAGCAGTTGTCGCATTGATATCAGGGCCATATGGACCTCCTGTATTTTATCGTTACTGTGTTACTGAAAATAAAAACTTCTTGTTACAAAAACATCAGGCATCAGGTTCTTCCATGGCGCCGACGCGGACAACCTTCATCGCGTTAGTGCCACCAAGCTTACCCATCAAATCGCCCTTGGTAATAATGACCAGGTCACCGTCGCGTACAGCACCGCGGCGAACCAGTTCATCGATCGCTTCTTTGTTGACAATCGCATGGTCATTGCTGGTCGTTTCAAAACTCACCGGATACACGCCTCTATAGAGCGTAACCTTGCGGCGTGTCTTGACATGACTTGTCAGGGCATAAATCGGGATGCCGGAACTGATACGCGACATCCATAATGCTGTCGAACCCGACTCGGTCAGGGCCGCAATCGCCTTTACACCAAGGTGATTGGCGGTATACATGCTCGCCATCGCCACGGCCTCGTCAATATGCTCGAAGCGGGTATTGATACGATGATCGGAGTGCGTCACCTGGCGTTGCTTCTCAACCCCGAGACAGATACGGTCCATGGCCGCAATGACCCGGTCCGGATACTTGCCGACGGCGGTTTCAGCCGACAGCATGACCGCATCAGTACCATCGAGTACTGCATTGGCGACATCAAAGACTTCCGCACGTGTCGGAATCGGGTTTTCAATCATCGATTCCATCATCTGCGTTGCCGTGATCACGACCCGGTTCATATCGCGGGCCAGGGAGATCATGCGTTTTTGCACAGGCGGCAGGGCCTCGTCGCCGATTTCCACGCCAAGGTCACCGCGAGCCACCATAATGGCATCGCTGGCCTCGATGATCTCTTCCAGCTTGTCGAGAGACTCGGCACGTTCAACCTTGGCGATGATTCCGCCCTTGCCACCAGCCTCGCGGAACAGACGACGTGCCTCATTGACGTCTTCTGCATTACGCACAAAAGACACCGCCAGGTAATCGGCCTCAATATCTGCCGCTGCGAGTATATCTTCGCAATCCTTCTCGGTCAGCGCCGGCGCGGAAAGCCCGCCGCCCTGTTTATTGATACCCTTGCGGTCCGAGAGTTCACCACCCTGGGTGACCCGACAGCGAACCTCGGTCCCCTCGACTTCCTCAACCCACAGCAGAATGCGGCCATCATTCAGCAACAGCGTATCGCCACGACCCACATCCTTCGGCAATTCCTTGTAGGCAATACCGACGCGCTCCTGGTTACCCTGATTTGGATCATGGGCCGAGTCCAGAATGAAGTTATCGCCATCGTTCAGTTCGATCTTGCCGTTGGTGAAGCGTTCGATGCGGATCTTGGGGCCCTGCAGGTCCACGATAACGCCGACCTGACGACCATGCGCGCGGGCCCGATTGCGCGCGGTCTCGGCACGTTTTTTATGAACTTCATGGGCATCATGGGAGAAATTCAGCCGCGCCACATCCATGCCGGCTTCAATCATCCGGTCGAGGACCTTGGGGTCATCTGAGCGTGGCCCTAGTGTGGCCACAATTTTTGTTCGTCTGTTCATTAACCTTCTTTGCGTCTTGGGGCTGCTTGTGCAGCGCTTTCAGGGTACTACAATTTGCCCTGCCTGACAGTGACTAACCCCTGCTGGCCACTGTTGATATTCCCTGCTTATTTGGCACGCGCTTCCAGCATCGCCACGGCCGGCAGGGTCTTGCCTTCGAGATACTCGAGGAAGGCACCGCCAGCAGTCGATATATAGGAAACCTTGTCATAAATATCGTATTTCTGGATGGCGGCAATCGTATCACCGCCACCGGCGAGGCTGAAGCCCTGGGCGTTGGCAATTGCCATGGACACGGTTTTGGTGCCCTCGCCAAACTGGTCAAATTCGAACACGCCGACCGGGCCGTTCCAGACGATAGTACCGGCCTTGCTGATGATATCGGCCAGTTCCTGGGCTGACTTCGGACCGATATCGAAGATCATGTCGTCATCTTCAACTTCATCGGCACTCTTGACGACAGCCGGCTCATTCTCGTCAAACTTCTTGCCACAAACAACATCCACGGCAATGGGAATATTCGCACCGCGTGCCTGCATTTTTTCAAGCAGGTCCTTCGCCGTATCAACAAGGTCATCTTCACAAAGCGACTTGCCGACGTTATGCCCGGTAGCCTTGAGGAAGGTGTTGGCGATACCGCCACCCACCACGAGTTGGTCGACCTTTTCAGAGAGTGCCTCGAGTACCGTCAGCTTGGTAGAGACCTTGGAACCGCCAACGATGGCAACCATTGGACGGGCCGGCTCGGCCAGGGCCTTGGCCAGATTTTCCAGCTCGCTGGCCAGCAACAGGCCGGCACAGGCGGTCGGGGCAAATTTGCCCACGCCGTGGGTAGAGGCCTGGGCGCGGTGTGCAGTACCGAATGCGTCCATTACAAACACATCACAGAGTGCGGCATATTTTTTCGCCAATGCCTCATCGTCTTTCTTTTCACCGGCATTGAAGCGCACGTTTTCCAGCAACACACACTCGCCGGCGGCAACATCGAAGCCACCATCAAGGTAATCCTTGACCAGGCGCACGTCCTTGCCCAGCTTGGCTGACATGTCGGCCGCAATCGGCGCCATGGAGTTTTCTTCATCGGCCTTGCCTTCTTCAGGCCGGCCGCGGTGTGACATCACCATGACGGCCGCACCAGCCTTCAAGCAATGCTCCACAGTCGGCATAGACGCGGCAATGCGCGCATCCGAGGTTACCTTGCCGCCTTTAACCGGCACGTTCAGGTCGGAGCGAATCAGTACGCGCTTACCCGCCAGGTCAAGATCAGTCAGCTTGATAAAAGACATGTTGTAACTCCTAACTTGATATTTAAAAACTATTTGCCAAATCATTTATCTGGCTTGGCAAATAGTTTTATTGATTCCGAGTAATAATCGCAGAGACCGCAAAGGCGCAAAGAACGCTAAGAAATTCAAATTTCAAGAGTTCGAAGATATACCCCTCACCCTAACCCTCTCCCGAAGGGAGAGGGAATCTTTTTCCTTGGCGTCCTCTGCGTCTCCGCGACCTTCGCGTTAAAGCTCCAGATTCAAATCAATCTGCAACTTAATTTGCAGCAACGTGCTTGACGAAACGCAGCATGTTACAGGTATAGCCGTACTCGTTGTCATACCAGGAAACCAGCTTGACGAACGTGCTATCCAGGGCGATACCGGCTTCGGCATCAAAAATGGATGAGTTGCCACAACCACGGAAGTCTGTTGAGACGACCTTCTCATCGGTGTAACCCAGGGTTTCGCTCATTGGACCAGACTCAGAGGCCGCCTTCATAGCGGCACAGATGTCTTCGTATGAAGCGTCTTTTTCCAGCTCAACGGTCAGGTCAACAACAGATACGTCTGAAGTCGGGACACGGAAAGCCATACCGGTCAGCTTGCCATTCAGTTCCGGCAGAACCACACCTACGGCCTTGGCTGCACCGGTTGATGAAGGAATGATGTTTTCCAGGATACCGCGACCACCGCGCCAGTCTTTTTGTGAAGGGCCATCAACTGTCTTCTGGGTTGCAGTTGCAGCATGCACAGTCGTCATCAGACCGCGCTTGATGCCCCACTTGTCATTCAGGACCTTGGCAACCGGGGCCAGGCAGTTGGTAGTACAGGAAGCTGCAGAAACAATGTTCTGACCGGCATAGGTGTCATGGTTAACACCATGCACGAACATCGGGGTGCCGTCCTTGGAAGGTGCTGACATCACAACCTTCTTCGCGCCGGCGTCGATGTGCTTCTGGCAGGTTTCTTCGGTGAGGAAGAAACCGGTACATTCGATCACCAGCTCGGCACCGATGTCACCCCACTTCAGATCAGCAGGGTCGCGCTCCGCAGTCAGACGGATGGTCTTGCCATCGACAACCAGGTTGTTACCGTCAACCGCCACATCGCCACCGAAACGGCCATGGACTGAGTCATACTTCAGCATGTAGGCCAGATAATCAGCGTCCAGCAGGTCATTGATACCAACAACTTCGATGTCACCAGCGAAATCCTTGGCAATCGCGCGGAAAGCCATACGACCGATACGGCCGAAACCGTTAATACCGACTTTAATAGTCATGTGATTGTTCTCCTTACTCGTTTACTAATAATTAAAATTAAAGAACTGATTCAACGGCACTCACCACGTTTTCAACGGTGAAGCCAAATTCCTTGAACAACTCGCCGGCCGGGGCAGACTCACCGAAGTGGTCGATACCGACAACCGTATCTGCGTACTTGTACCAGCCGCCTGTTACCGCTGCCTCTACCGCAACCGTAGGGATTCCCTTTGTCAGCACCGAGGCGCGGTAAGCGTCATCCTGGGCTTCGAAGGCATCAACTGATGGCATTGAGACAACCCGAATCTGCTTGCCGCTCATGGCTTCGGCAGCGCCCATGGCCAGGGCCACTTCGGAACCGGTCGCGATGATGATCGCATCTGGTGTGCCATCACAGTCCTTAAGAATGTAACCACCCTTGCTGATGGCGGCAATTTGCGCATCCGTACGAGTCTGATGTGGCAGACCCTGGCGTGAGAAGATCAGTGTTGAAGGACCATCCTTGCGCTCAATGGCCCGGGCCCAACAGACGGCGGACTCAACCGCATCACAGGGACGCCATACTGCCATGTTCGGGATCATACGCAGGGTCGGGATCTGTTCAATCGGCTGGTGGGTCGGGCCGTCTTCACCCAGACCGATAGAGTCATGGGTAAATACAAAGATACTCTGAATCTTCATCAGGGCAGCCATGCGCAGGGCGTTACGGGCATATTCCGAGAACATCAGGAAGGTTGCACCGAACGGTATCAGGCCGCCGTGCAGGGTAATGCCGTTCATGATGGCTGACATACCAAATTCACGCACACCGTAGTTCACGTAGTTGGGAACCTCATTGCTGCACATCGGCTTGTAACCGGACCATTCGGTCAGGTTGGAACAACCCAGGTCAGCAGAGCCACCGAACAGTTCCGGCACTGCAGGTGAATATGCTTCAATCGCGGCCAGAGAGGCCTGGCGGGTAGCGGGGCTCTTGGCCTCGGCATTAACGCTGGCGATGTACTCGGCTGATCTGGTCGCCCAGTCTGCCGGCAGGTCACCCTTCATGCGACGTTCAAACTCGGCCGCCAGCTCGGGGTATTCAGCCGCGTAGGCAGCGAACTTCTCGTTCCAGGCAGCTTCTGCAGCGGCGCCCTTCTCCTTCGCATCCCAGCCGTTATAGATATCGGCAGGGACTTCGAAAGGCCCGTGATCCCAGCCCAGCGCGGCCTTGGTCAGGTTGATTTCTTCGTCGCCCAGTGGCGCACCGTGACAGGCATGGCTGCCGGCCTTGTTCGGGGAACCAAAACCGATCGTGGTCTTGCAGCAAATCATTGTTGGTTTGTCGGTCATGGCCTTGGCCGTCTCGATGGCCTTCTGAAGGGCACTCGGGTCATGGCCGTCCACATCCGGGATCACATGCCAGCCATAAGCCTCGAAACGCTTTGGCGTGTCGTCGGTAAACCAGCCCTCAACGTGACCATCGATGGAAATACCATTGTCATCCCAGAACGCAATCAGCTTGCCCAGGTTCAGGGTACCGGCGAGTGAACAGGCCTCATGCGAGATACCTTCCATCAAACAACCATCACCCAGGAATACATAGGTATGGTGATCGACAATGTCGTGACCCTTCTGGTTGAACTGGCCAGCCAAGGCCTTTTCGGCGATGGCCATGCCCACGCCATTGCTAATACCCTGGCCAAGTGGGCCGGTAGTCGTCTCAACACCCGGGGCATAACCATACTCGGGATGACCCGGCGTCTTTGAATGCAGCTGGCGGAAATTTTTCAGGTCATCCATGCTCAGGTCGTAGCCGGTCAGGTGCAGCAAGGAATAGATAAGCATGGAGCCATGGCCATTTGACAGAACGAAGCGGTCACGATCGGCCCAGCCTGGATTCGCCGGATTGTGCTGCATGTGGTCATTCCACAGCACTTCGGCAATGTCGGCCATACCCATAGGGGCGCCAGGGTGGCCGGAATTCGCTTTCTGTACGGCATCCATGCTCAGTGCGCGAATAGCGTTCGCAAGTTCACGACGGCTCGTTGTAGTTGATGACATACCAGAGTCCTCTCTTTTTTACTTAAAGTTAAAGTTGTAAAAACTGTTGTTCCCCATGACCCCCTCGGGGATATCACGGACTAAATTCATCTCCTGACCCTGTTACCTGTATTAACACAGGATAAAGTCTCCCCGGCCGACCGCCAGCGGACGTCAGAAATGGGGTTAGAACATTGGGTACTCTCGGGCCCCACAGGGCTGGTGCCAGGTTTTTCTGGAGCCGTCGTCCGGAGTTAAGGGACGTATTCTCGCTTACCTGCCCGGGCGGGGCAATACTCGAAGCAAAATAAGTCTGGGGCACCGGGCATCATTATCTTTTTTTTCAACAAGTTAGGTGTGCCGCGTCAATGGCCGTATAAAGAGATATGATGGATAATTGCCAGGCCAGCAGCTGAATCAGACTCCTGACCTCATTCATGTCGGCCAGGCCGCGAAGAAAGCAGTCCGAAACCCTGATATCGCCTTGCAAAACAGACTGGTTGATGACTACACTTTTCGTACAACGTGAACAATTATAATCTTCCCGCAGATGGCAGGATAACTACTGCAACTCACCACAGGAACGATTTACAAAATCATGAATAATGCCATATTTTCAATATGTTACAATAAGTTTTGCCCTTTGTTTCGGGGTTTTCTGGTCGCTGTTACGTTCGGCATTTTTGCCCCCGTCACCCAGGCAGGGGAATATACCTTCGTGGTGCAGCCCATCTTGCCCGCCGAGCAGACCAAAGAGGCCTTCTTGCCGCTCACCCAATACCTTTCAAGACAAACAGGACACGATATCAAGCTGGTCACTTCGATCAATTTTCTGAGTTACTGGGAAACCATGAAAAAAAATACCCAGTATGACCTTGTTCTGGACGCCGCCCATCTGACCGCCTATCGCGTTAAGCGCATGGGTTATAACGTGCTGGCCAAACGTGCCGATGCCGTATCCTACACGCTGGTTACCGGTGAGAATGCCGACGTTCTCGAGCCGGAGGAACTCATTGGTAAATCCATCGCCTCCATCGGCTCCCCGAGTCTTGGCATGTTACGCGTCGAAGAAATGTTTCCCAACCCGCTCCGCCAGCCGGTCATCATCGAGGTCAATAACTCGGTTGACTCGATCAAAAAGGTCATTGAAGGCAAGGCCGTTGGCGCCATGGTGCCAACGCCACTGGTTGGACAGTATCCACAGCTGATAACCGTGACGACTACCGAACAGGTTCCGCATACCGCCATTTCTGCTTCATCTTCCGTGCCAGCGGACGTGCAGAATGCTATCCGTAAGGCCCTGCTTGACGCCAGCAAAACCGAGGCCGGTCAGCAAATGCTCAGCGCCATTAACTTCCCTTCCTTTGAGGCCGCCACGAATGAACAATACAATGGCTATGAATCATTACTGGAAGGTGTTTGGGGCTATTGATCAACAGGCCGCTCTCTGTTGCTCACCGCGGCGAAAAGGCGCTGGCGCTGTCTCGTCTCTCACTCTTTCAGCCGTCTGCAGATAAATAACCCCTGCAAGCAGCCTTGTTTAATTAACAATTGTTTAAACCTTCCACTTTGACTTCTCTGCCGTTGCCCTTATAATCTATTCCAGTACAGCGCTGATTTGAATTCAGATTGCGGGCGCTTAATAAATACGGCTAAAGCGACGTGGTGACCAACATTCCCGAACCCGCTTTAGTCCAGCTGAAGCGGGTTTTTTAATGAGGAATACACAATAATGAGCGAACATCTCTTCACCTCCGAATCGGTTTCGGAAGGCCATCCGGACAAGGTCGCTGATCAGATTTCCGACGCCATTCTCGATGCTATCCTTGAGCAAGACGCAAAAGCTCGTGTTGCCTGTGAGACCCTGGTCACAACCGGCATGGCCATGATTGCCGGCGAGATCACCACCAGTGCCTGGGTCGATATGCCCGAGGTTGTCCGTCAGACCATTAAAGAGATCGGTTACAACAGTTCCGAAATGGGCTTCGACTGGGAATCCTGCGCGGTCATGACCTCTATAGATAAACAATCCGCCGATATCGCCATGGGTGTGGATGAAAGCGAAGATCATGAACAGGGCGCCGGCGATCAGGGCATGATGTTCGGTTATGCCTCGAACGAAACCGACGTATTAATGCCGGCACCGATTGCCTACGCGCACCGCCTGGTTCGCCGCCAGGCTGAAGTCCGCAAGAACGGCCAGCTAGCCTGGTTACGCCCGGATGCCAAGAGCCAGATCACTATGCGCTATGAAGATGGCAAGCCGGTCGCTGTCGATGCCGTCGTCTTGTCGACCCAGCATACCGAGGACATTCAACAAAAGGCGCTGCAGGAAGCCATTATGGAAGAGGTCATCAAGCCGGTCCTGCCCGCGGAATGGCTGCATGCCGATACGCAGTACCACATCAACCCCACCGGCCGCTTCGTGATCGGTGGCCCGGTCGGTGACTGTGGACTGACCGGGCGCAAGATTATTGTTGATACCTATGGCGGCATGGCTCGTCACGGTGGTGGCGCCTTCTCTGGCAAGGATCCGACCAAGGTCGACCGTTCCGCCGCCTATGCAACCCGCTATGTCGCCAAGAATATCGTTGCGGCCGGCATCGCGGATCGCTGTGAGATCCAGGTCTCGTATGCCATCGGAGTGGCCAATCCGACCTCTGTGCGCGTTGAGACATTTGGCACCGGCAAGATCAGTGAGGCGCGTATTATCCAGCTGATCAATGGACACTTTGACCTGCGGCCGCGCGGTATTGTCAGCATGCTCGATCTGCTTCGCCCGATCTATCGCCATACCGCTGCCTACGGTCACTTTGGCCGTGACGATATCGACCTGCCATGGGAACGTACCGACAAGGCCGAGGCACTGAAAGACGCAGCCGGTCTTTAAGTTGGCTAATAAATAAGCTATAGGCTATTCTTTTATCCCCCTGTCAACCTGAGGGACGCTGCAGCGATAATTCTCGCCAGGCTCGGGTTAATAGTTACAGCAGAACGGCGTCCACCGACTTTGAACCTTGAAGGAGGTAGACATGAACGCAGTCGTTGATCCAGGTTTTACTGATTACAAAGTGGCCGATATTGCCCTGGCCGAATGGGGCCACAAGGAAATCGCCATCGCCGAGGTAGAAATGCCGGGCCTGATGGCTATCCGCGAAGAGTACAAGGACGAACAGCCGCTCAAGGGCGCCCGCATCATGGGTAGCCTGCACATGACCATCCAGACCGCCGTCCTCATCGAGACCCTGGTTGCCCTCGGTGCCGAGGTCCGCTGGGTATCCTGTAACATCTTCTCGACCCAGGACCATGCGGCCGCGGCCATTGCCGCCCAGGGTATCCCTGTTTTTGCCTGGAAGGGTGAGACCGTCGAGGAATACTGGTGGTGTACCGAGCAGGCCTTCAACTGGCCGGATGGTCAGCTGCCAAACATGATCCTCGATGACGGTGGCGATGCCACCCTGCTCGTCCACAAGGGTGCGCAGTTCGAAGCAGAAGGTGCTGTACCGGATTCTAAGAAGGGTGATAATGAAGAATGGGTAGCCATCCTGGATGTGCTGCGCCGCAATCTCGATCTGAACCCGACCAAATGGCGCGACATTGCCAAAAGTATCCGTGGCGTCACCGAAGAAACGACCACCGGCGTGCATCGTCTCTACCAGATGATGGAAGACGGTGAACTGCTATTCCCGGCAATGAACGTCAACGACTCGGTGACCAAGTCCAAGTTCGATAACCTGTACGGTTGCCGTGAGTCCCTGCTTGACGGTATCAAGCGCGCCACCGACGTTATGATCGCCGGCAAAATCTGTGTCGTACTTGGCTATGGTGATGTCGGCAAGGGTTGTGCACAGGCCTTCCGCGGCATGGGTGCCACCGTGTGGGTAACCGAAATCGACCCGATCTGCGCCCTGCAGGCGGCAATGGAAGGTTACCGCATCGTCAACATGGATGATGCCTGCAAGGACGGCGATATCTTCGTCACCACAACAGGTAACGTCAATGTTATCGACCATCACCATATGACCGCGATGAAGAACCAGGCGATTGTCTGCAACATTGGCCACTTCGATTCCGAGATCAACATTGCCTCCCTGGAAAAATACGAATGGGAAGAGATCAAGCCACAGGTTGACCATGTCATCTTCCCGGATGGCAAGAAGATCATCGTACTTGCCAAGGGACGCCTGGTGAACCTTGGTTGTGCAACCGGTCATCCGAGCTTCGTCATGTCGGCCTCGTTTACCAACCAGGTTATGGCCCAGATCGAGTTCTTCAAGCATGCCGAAAACTACAAGAACGAGGTTTACGTGCTGCCCAAACTACTCGACGAGAAAGTGGCGCGCCTGCACCTTGAAAAGATCGGCGCCAATCTGACACCACTGACCAAAGAACAGGCCGAGTACATCGGTGTGGCGGCAGACGGTCCTTACAAGACGGACCATTATCGTTACTAATCCAGACCTTTGTAAAACGCGCAAAGTGTCGCGCTTGTGCAGGTATGCACGCCGCGACACTTTGCGTTCTTTTACCAAACAATGGTAGCTCGTGAAAAAACATGACTGAGAATATATCCAGGATATACAGCTGCGAGTTCTTCCCGCCCAAGACCGCGGCAGGCAAAGAAAATCTGGACGCTGCCCTGACTGACTTCAAGCAGTTTGATTTCAGTTATATCTCCTGCACCTATGGTGCCGGCGGCACCACCCAGGAAGGCACTTACGATACAATTCAGCAAATCATGCAACACGGCTTTGCCGCCGCACCGCATATCACCTGTATCGGTTCAACCAGGGAAAAGATTGCCAGCCTGCTACAGCAATACAAGGAGGCGGGGGTTTCGCGCATTGTCGCGCTGCGCGGGGATCTGCCGGAAGGCATGGATGACCCGGGTGAGTTCTGCTATGCGAATGAACTGGTCGAGTTCATTCGCCATGAGACCGGTGACCACTTCCATATCGAGGTCGCGGCCTATCCGGAGATGCACCCGCAATCAACCAGCATGCAGGATGATTTACTGCACTTTGCCCGCAAGATCGAGGCCGGTGCGAATGCCGCTATCACGCAATATTTCTACAATGTCGATGCCTGGGTACGTTTTGTGGAAGATAGCGAGCGTCTGGGCATCACGATCCCGATCATTCCCGGCATTATGCCGATTACCAACTACAAGCAACTGGCACGTTTTTCTGCCGGTTGTGGTGCTGAAATCCCGCGCTGGATCAGGACCCGACTGGAAGGCTATGGTGAAGACCTGGACTCGATCCGTGCCTTCGGTTTTGAAGTGACCCTGCAACTGTGTGAACAGTTACTCGAAGCCGGGGCACCGGGGCTGCACTTCTACTCCATGAACCGTGCGGAACCGACGGTCAGTTTGTTAAAGGAGCTCGGACTCTGATAGGTGCAAATGGTTGGGAGTCTGCTCACAGAACCCTTCGGGTTCATTGTGAGTATCCTAACCATCTCCGATTGTTCAGGGCAAATCATCAATCCGCAATCATAAATCATCAATCTCTATGAGAGTCTCCCGCCTCTTCATTGATATCCCCTTGCAGACAGGCGCAACTGTCTCGCTCGAGGCTGAACGACTGAATTATGTCGCCCGTGTCCTGCGCCTCAAGCCAGGGGCGGAACTTACCGTGTTTAATGGGCAAGGTGGCGAGTACGCGGCCCAACTGGCATCGGTCAGCAAACGCCGCGCCGAGTTGATTGTTGGCGCCTTCAATAATCGTGACCGTGAGTCCCCCCTTGACCTGAGCCTGGTACAGGGTATCTCACGCGGCGAGCGGATGGACTATACGATTCAAAAGGCCACTGAACTGGGCATCAGCCGCATCGTCCCGGTCTTTACCCAACGGAGCATGGTGTCACTGGAGGGAGCGAGACTGGCGAAACGCCTGCAACACTGGCAAGGCATCGTTCGCAGTGCCTGTGAACAGTGTGGCCGTAACCATGTGCCTGTCGTCGAAGCCGCCCTGTCCCTGCCCGAATACCTTGAACAGGAGAACGTGGGCAACAAACTCCTGCTGGACCCGTTGGCCGAGACGGGCCTGACTACCCTGCCGCCGCCCGGCGGCAGGACGCACTTGCTCATTGGTCCGGAAGGCGGGCTCGGGGATCAGGAACGTGTACTTGCACACGCAAACGGCTACATGGGTATTCGACTCGGGCCGCGTGTGTTGCGCACGGAAACTGCCGCAGTAGCCTGTATTGCTGCTCTACAGACCTTGTGGGGCGACCTGCATTAGCCACGGCGGTTATTTTTTCTTTGCGGCCTTCTTTTTCGTGCCGGTCGGCGGCTTCATAGCAAAGGTTTCCGCCACCTGCCGCTCAATCTCGTCAAGATTGGGTATGATCGCCGTCTTGCCCGCAATGACAACATGACAGGCTACCGCGGGATGCATCTCACCAGGTTCCTCGACGACACTGATGGCAGACTGATCGATTTGCATCAATTGCGGAATAGTCCGGGTGGGTACGGCGATGAAAGGCACGCCCGGGACACCCGTTACGACGTTCAATACCGCCAGACGCGTGCGTGACCCCGGCTCGGCATACTTGCCGCCAAACATTGTTTCAAAGGCAATCACCGGTACCGAGAGTCCACGCCAGGCGAGCATCCCCAATAACCATTCCGGGCGGTTCCGCACGGCTGACGGCACTGCCGCCAGCTGACTAAAATCGATGATCTCGGCAATTGCCGTATTCGGCAATACCATCTGCTCATCGTTGAGCGGCACAATCTGGCTGGCGATGGTCGATGCGGCTTGTGTCATGGTTTCACTCCTGTGTAGCGTTACCGCTATTCCTGTCTATCGGGTATGGGTTTCAAAATATGTCGTGAGATGCTCAGACAACAACTCTGGTTCCGCGCTGAAGCTGACGATACCGGCACGCCGGGTCGAGTCGGGCATGCTACTGACAACACAGGTAGCAGAATCCTGGGCCCAGACCTTGCCGCCACGCGACGCAATCAACTGTGCGCCACGTACCCCGTCATTACCCATGCCACTGAATACAATGGCGCTGGTACGCGAACCATAACGTATCGATATATCCGTCATCACGGTATCAATTGATGGGGTATAGATACTCTTGAACTCCATCGCCTTTAAACGAATATAACCCTCGGCATCTATTGTTACCCGCTGTGTAGTCGGTGCAACCACAACTTCATTATGCCGCAACAAGTGGCCCTCGCTGGCCTGCACAACCTTGAAGTGCGAAACCTGGTCGAGCTGTTTCGCCAGCAGGGGAACAAAGTTGCTGCCGATATGCTGCGCCAGTACAAAGGCTACGGGTATATCGGCTTTTATTTCGGCAAGAAAGCGTTTGACCATTTGTGGGCCACCGATCGAGGCACCAATCACCCAGACATTACGGGCCGCAACACCGGCGGTGGAAATCAGTTTTGATACAGTCTTTTTCTCCGCATCAACTTCCAGGCTGGCCTGTAGCAACGCCTGCTTTTTGATCGACTCCAGATACTCGGCCTCGGCCAGGTATTCCGGTGTGATCTCCGCGGCGGGCACTTCGTTCGGTTCCCGGGCAGGCGTTGTATCTGCTGCAGGATCGGCAGGCGCACTGTCGAGCGCGGTGAGCGCACCGGCATTTTTCCGGCTCTTGACCGAGACCTGCTGGACGGCGGCTTCGACAACCTTTTCAACCGATTCGCCAACCATATCATTGAGTTTCCTGGCGAGGTTGCGCCCCCAGTCCCCACCAGGCTGTGCCGCACGCATGCGCGTTGAATTGGCCTCGTTAAACAGGGTCGGTAGCGGACTTTCGAGAAGCTCATCAAAAAAATCGAGATCGCGCTCGACATTATCGTCCAGGTCGACCAGCAGGACATCGGCATCATCGGCGTTTAAACGACGTATGCTTTCGGCACACAGCAACCGACTCTCAATCACTTGCATGCCACTGCCTTCGAGCAAGGTCTTGAGATTGGCGCGTTGGTTATCAGAATCGGACAGTAGAGCGACACGTAGCTGGCTGGTTTCGGCAACGGCTGTCATCTCAGCGTGACTCATTCAGCGTCTCTTTAATGTTCTGCAACAAGTCGCTTTCCTGGAATGGCTTGCCCATATACTGATTGACACCGATGTCCATGGCCCGCTGGCGATGCTTGTCACCGGTACGCGAGGTGATCATGATAATCGGGATAGACTTCAGCTTCTCATCATTGCGGATATGCGTCGCCAGTTCATAACCATCCATACGCGGCATCTCGATATCGAGCAGGAAAATATCCGGTATCTGTTCCTGCAACACGGCTACCGCGTCGACGCCGTCTTTCGCCGTGATGACTTGCATATTATTACGCTCCAGCAAGCGTGTCGTAACCTTGCGTACGGTAATTGAGTCATCTACCACCATGACAGTAAGCGGGCGGTTTGCCGTCTTCGCGGCGGCAGCGACAGTCCGTTCTGCCTCGCTGGTCTCGCGCTCCAGGGCCGGGCGCGCCACGTCCATATAAACGAGTGACGCAATATCCAGGATCAGGGCGACGCGGCCGTCGGCAAGGATCGTCGCACCCGAAATGGACTGAACGGTGCTGATCTGCGGGCCAACCGGTTTCACCACGATTTCACGACTACCACGCAGGGCTTCCACCTGCAGGGCAATGCGATGGTCGCCGGCACGCGCCAGTAGCACCGGCAACCTGCCTCCCGGCCCGGGCAACAGCGGCCGATTCAGGCCCAACTGTGTCCCCAGGTGCATGAAGCGGTAATCATGCCCGCCATAACTATAACGGGCATCATTGCTGGAATAGAATTTTTGCAGTTCTTCGTGGCTGACCCGGGCGACCCCTTCTACGGAGGACAGGGGTATCGCGTAGATATCTTCACCGACGTTCACCAGCAGGGCCTTGTTGACCGACAGCGTCAGCGGCAGGCGCACGGTAAAGCGACTACCCCGCCCCTTTGCGGTATCGATCTGCAGGCTGCCACCAAGTTGTTTGATCTCGCTGTTGACCACGTCCATGCCGACACCGCGACCGGATATCTGGGTAACCTTCTGCGCAGTACTAAAACCGGATTCAAGGATAAAACGCACAACCTCCTTATCGGTGAGATCCGAGTCCTCTTTCATCAACCCGCGGTCCCTGGCCTTGTCACGGATCGCAGCCAGGTCAATACCCTTGCCGTCGTCGCTGAGGCGAATGACGACTTCGGTCCCTTCACGGCTGATGGCAATATGAATCGTGCCTGTTTCCGGCTTACCACTCTTCTTGCGCTGGGCCGGGGTTTCCATGCCGTGGTCAACGGCATTACGCAGCATATGCTCAAGGGGTGGCAGAACGCGGTCGAGGACGTTGCGGTCCAGTTCGCCTTCTTCACCCGTGACAACCAGGTTAACGTCTTTCTTGATCTCGTTACTGGTCTGGCGAACCAGGCGGCGCAGGCGCGGCAGATGCAGGCTGAACGGCACCATGCGCGTCCGCATGAGGCCTTCCTGCAACTCGGTGTTAATCCGTGACTGTTGCAGCAACAGGGTTTCGCTCTCACGGGTCTGGTTATCAAGCAGGCCCTGAATACTGTTCAGGTCGTTCAGCGACTCAAGCAGGGCCCGTGACAACTGCTGCATATTGGAGAAGCGGTCCATTTCCAGTGGATCGAAATCCTGATCGTACTCCGCGCCCGATTCCTCGAAGCGGTACATGATCTGTGCTTCGGTTTCGATTTCGAAGCGACGCATCTGTTCACGCAAACGAGAGATGGTCTGTTCCATTTCCGTCAGGTTATAGCGGAAGGTGCCGACCTGTTGCTCGATACGGGAACGATAGATACTGACCTCACCGGCGAAGTTCACCAGTTCATCAAGCAAATCGGCACGCACACGAACCTGTTCGTGTTGCATCCGGCCGCGTGCCTGCCGTTCAGGCGACTCTGCTGCAACGGCTGGTTGCTCCGGCAGCGGTGGCATAATAACCACTTCTTCCTCTTCCGGCTCAACCGCGTCCGTGGCGGCTTCTGCGGCAATCGCATCGTTTACCACCTGCTCGTCATCAGGGACATCACCGGCGGCCTCGACCGCAGCCGTTGCCCCTTCGCTATCAACTGTTTCGGCAGGCGCGGTGGCTTCTGCCAGTTCATCAAGGCTTTTTCCTGCTGCCAGGGCCTCCAGCTTCGCGACGAGTGCGTCTTCCGCCGTCAGCGGCTGGTTATCCCGTACCTGTTCGAGCATCGTGACCAGCTCGTCATGTGCCTGCTGTACCAGGTCAAACATCTTTTTCGAGACCTGTACGCGGCCCTCGGTAATGGCAATAATCATGGTCTCAAGACTGTGACTCAAATCGCCAATCGCACTGATGCCCGCCATGCGCGCACCGCCCTTGAGGGTGTGAATCTCGCGCTGCAGCTGTTCTACAAGTTCCTTATCATCCTGCTGGTTTATCCAGTTCTGCAGGGTGACCTCGCTGGCGTCAAGTATCTCAACGCCTTCCTCGATAAAGATTTCCAGCAGTTCAGCATCGAAATCGTCATCGTCAGTGACCGCCGACTCGACCGTTGTTGGCGGGCTGAAGTGGGGCTCTTTGCCCCGTGCCGTTTGTCTGGCCGACGCTGTTGTACGGCGCTCAAGGTCCAGCTCCTGCTCGTAGAGTTCGTTGAGCTCGTCCAGCAAGGATAGCTTGTAATCCGTGTCTGCCTCAGGGTCAGCCAGCTCACTTACGCGTTGTCGAACGACCCGCGAGAACCCGGTCATCGCGGCAATGGTGGCCTCGTCAACACTACTGTTATTTCCCTGCAACAACTTGATATATTTTTCCAGCAGGTTGCTGACTTCGGCAATATCGGCAATACCGGCCATGTGTGCACTGCCATGCAGTGTATGCACGGCACGGGTGACTTCTTCGTTGATACGGCAATGCTCGCCCTGCCCCTGGCATTGCTCAACAAAGGCATCAATATCGCCCAGGTGACGTCTGGACTCCTTGGTAAATATTTCCAGCAACACCGGGTCAATGCCGCTGCTTTCTTGCCCGGCATCATCAGCGTCTTCAGTATCCTCGCTCTTGATTGCCTGGCTAGCGGCAACACTTTCCATGCTGGCGATAACGCCTGGTCCTTCACCTTCCGCGGGGACCTGCATATCGCCGGTCTCGACGCGTGGCAGGCTGCCACTCTTGCTCATCACGTTGGCGGCATTCTGCAGGCTGTCAACATCGGTCACCGGCGCCGCACCGCCTTTGAAATGCTCGACCAGTTCCGGCAGGGCCGCCAGACCCTTGTCGATCAGATCCAGGGCATCGGTACTTAGCGGGATTGTCTTGTCGATAATGCGGTTCAGCAGGTTTTCAAAGGCCCAGGCGAATTCCCCGATAGCCATTGCGCCCACCATGCGACCACTCCCTTTCAGGGTGTGGAAGGAACGCCGAACCGTGGTCAGGGCCTCTTCATCATCCGGATTCTGTTTCCATTTCGGAAAGTACTCGTCCAGCGTGACCATTTCCTCGCCGGCCTCTTCGAGGAAGATCTCGATAATCTCATCATCGAGTTCGTCTTCTTCAAGACCGCCCGCCGGGGGCGGCGACGGCGCAGGCTCCGTTACCGGTGCGGCTGTTTCGGTAACTGCTTCGTCTTCGGGCTCGGCTTCCGCCGCGAGAGTGTCCGGGCTGATTATCTCATCACCCTGTTCGTCAACGGCAGCAAGCCCGATGGGGTAACCCAGCTTACTGACCCGGTCGCGGGCGATCTCCAGAATCTCGTTACGATCGCTACGATTTTCTTCCAGCGCCTCGAGGTAATACTCGATACTGGTTATCGCATCGGCAAGGGTTTCGAGCGTGCCCTGATCCGGGATACTCTTCTTTTCGATAAGGTCGTTACTGATATAATCATTGCAGGCTGAGAGCAACTCGGCAGCATCGTCAAGTGACAGCATCGACATGCTGCCACGAACCTGGCGATTCAGTTGCGGCACTTCCAGTAACAAGTCGTGTTCCCACGGCGACGTGATAAACGAAACGATGGCATCCTTGACCCGCGCCATATCCGTCTTCGCCTCGGCGATAACCGCCTTGAGCAGCTCCTGCTGATCGCTGTCCTGTAACAGTGTCGCACTGCCCTCTGTATCGCTCTCTTCGACTTCTTCGCCTTGCAGACGCTTGAGGCCTTGCAACACTGCACTGCCCTGCGCCTCACCACCCGTGCCACCTTTTTTGAGTTCGTCGAGGCTTGATTCGATAAAGATAAAGCCGCTTGCCATTTCCATAAAGGTGGTTTCATCGGGTGGCAACTTACCGGCGATCATGTCATTGACGATTGCCACCTGCTCAACCACGACGTTACGTTGCATGCCAAGGCCAAGCATGCCCAGTGTGTCTGCAACCTTTTTCAGGGCATCGGCAACGGCTTGCAAGCTTGTTATATCGCGCTGCTCTGAGCGCATAAACAGATCGATATCATCCCGGATGCGGGCGAGGTCTTCATGCACGACACTGGCAACGGTTTCGAGCACCTCGAGATTCACGCCACCGAGGCTGGCCTGTTCTGCTGTTTGTGTACCAGTGCCTGATAACAGATCATCAAGCCGGAAGGTTTCACGTAGCGCCGTTACCGTTGGCCCCTGGCTGCTGGCGCTCGCCACATAAAAGAGCAGGTTCTTGACCAGATCAACCGGCTGCTCACTCGCAATAGCCGCTTCACCCTCGTCAATGATCCGTTTTATCTGGCGGTCAACCTGGCCGAGCAGAAGTTTGCTGGAAACACTGGCATCAAGCCCTTCGTCAATCAGGGCTTCAATCAAGCCTCCGGCGACCCAGAACAACTGGTTACCGGCGGGTTCACGCAGGGCGCCACGCAGCTCGCGAACCACGTCTGCCAGCTGCTGCAGTGCCTGGTCAACATTACGGTCACGGAACCAGCTAACCAGGCCCATCTGGTAACGGTGGCGCAGTTTTTTCGCCAGTGCAGAGGCGTCGTCATCGACCGGGTTATTGCTTGCCGGTGTCGTGACGGAAAGGTCTGGAGAGAAAAATGCACCTTCCGAGAGCAGGCCCTGGCCACAGGTGGCGCGCATATCATTCAGCAGCGGCAGCAAGGCCACGGGCACATCCTTGTTACCGGCCTGCAGGTATTCCAGGTAATCCGGCAATTGCAGAATTGCGCGCATGAGGACTTCGTAGGCGTCTTCTTTCCTGGCGATGTTTTTGTCGATCAGGGCGCGCGCAATGTGCTCCATTTCCTCGGCAACCATAACCGCACCATACAACTCCACCATCTTCAGCGTGCCGTGCACCTGGTGAAGATGTGTCGCGCAGAACTGCAATTGAGTCTCGTCTTCAGGATTCTCGACATAGGCCTCAAGGGCCTGCCGTGCCTGATTCAGGGTTTCGTCAATCTCACCCTTGACCCAGTTCAGCGTACTGTAATCGTAGCTATCAGCCATATATTTTCCCGCGCCCTCTGCTTATGCCGATGGTAGTCGGCGGAAGGCCAGCGTATCGTTAAATTCAATCTTCTCGATTATTGGCGGTTGCCAACCGAGGATTTCTCCCGCACCGAGTATCAGTACCCCACCTGGCAGCAAGTGCTCGACCAGGTTGTTCAGAATCTCAATGCGCCGTTTACGGTCAAAATAGATCAACATGTTCTGGCAAATGATAAGGTGCACCTTGCCGATCGGCACATGCTCCATTTCCAGCACATTCAACTGCGCAAAACAAACCCGTTTACGCAATGCCTCGTTCACTTCAAAATGCGTATCACTGACGCGTCTGAAATACTTGCCGCGCAAAACCGCATCCACATCCCGTAGCTTGCGACTGTGATAAACACCCTTGCGCCCTGTTGCGAGTGAGGCGAGGCTGATATCCGATGCCGTTATCCCGAAGTAATACTGGCAGTAATCCGTTTCCCTGAAGTGATCCAGTACCATCGCCAGTGTATAAGGCTCTTCACCTGTAGAGCAGCCGACACTCCAGCACTGAATCGTCCCCGGCGGTTCGTCCTCTGACATCCATTGCGGCAAGACCAGTTCACGCAGCATTTCGACCGACGCCATGTGCCGGAAAAAACGCGTTTCATGTACCGTCAGCCGGTCAACCAGCGTCGCCCATTCGATCGCGCCCTCGCAGCCATTGAGGACGTGTTCGTAATAGAGCTGGTAATCGGTAAAACCGATCTCGCGCATGCGAATACCCAGGCTGGTGGTCAAAAATGAACGCCGTTCATTTGGCAAAATCATGCCAGTGCGATCTTCCAGCAGTGTCTTCCACTGCAGGTAAAGCGCATCATCCATGTTGGACATGGAATCAAGACCTGACCAGGCTGCAATCGCCATGCTTGCTCTATCCTGTTGTTACAGTCCGCGAACCCGTGTCCTTATTCCGGCAATTTGAAGCCGGATACCGAACGGCGCAATTCATTCGCCAACTCGGCCAGGTTACCAATCGAGGTGGCTGTCTCATTGGTCCCGGCGGATGTCTGCGTGGTAATTTCCTGAATCACATTCATGGTCTCGGAAATGCTCGTTGCGGCACTGGACTGTTGATGGGCGGTGCCGGAAATATTATTAATCAGCTCAGCAAGCTGGCCGGACACGCTCTCGATTTGCTCCAGGGCCTGACCCGCGTCCTCGGCCAGCTTCGCACCGGAAACCACATTGGCGGTACTTTGTTCCATGGAGATAACCGCTTCGTTGGTATCGGTCTGAATGGTTTTCACCAGTGCTTCGATCTGCTTGGTAGCGTTCGATGAACGTTCAGCGAGTCGCTGCACTTCGTCGGCAACCACCGCGAAACCACGACCCTGTTCGCCGGCCATGGCGGCCTGGATTGCGGCATTCAGGGCGAGGATGTTGGTCTGGTCGGCAATGTCGTTAATCAGTTCAACGATATCACCGATTTCCTGTGAGCTTTCACCAAGACGCTTGATGCGTTTCGAGGTCTCCTGGATCTGCTCACGAATCGTATCCATACCGCGGATATTATCCTGCACCGTGGTGGCACCCTTACGCGCGGTATCCACTGAGCGGCGCGCCACTTCAGCTGACTCGGCGGCGTTTCGGGAAACGTCTTCAATCGACACGGCCATCTCATTAATCGCGGTGCTGGCACCGGTAATCTGCTGGGCCTGGTGATCAGACGCCTCGGCCAGGTGCATGGCGGTGGCCTGCGTTTCCTGGGAAGCCGACGATACCTGCACGGAGGCCTCGTTAATCGATGTGACCAGGTTGCGCAAGGCGTCGGTGGTGTAGTTCACCGAGTCGGCGATAGCACCGGTAATGTCTTCGGTCACTGTCGCCTGCACCGTCAGGTCACCATCCGCGAGGTCCGCCATTTCGTTCAGCAGACGCATAATCGCCTCCTGGTTACGCTTGGTGGTGGCTTCCGCTACCGCCTGGCGTTTTTTCGCATCCTGCGTATAGAAGAAGACAAACAGGCCGGACAATACCAGGGTGAGAATACCGAACAGGCCACCGGCAATTGGCGCAATACGGTTACCGATATAGGTATTGTAGTCATCGATCAGGGTGGTCAGGTTGGCGAGCAAGACCCCCGATCTTAACGAGGCCTGTTCAGCCGCATCGTGAACGAGGAACAACTCCGGCGAGGCTTCCAGCACCGTACCCACCAGGTCGGTGACAGTCTTCAGAACGTCACCGACTTCGGTCAGTTTGTCGCGGGCATCCGGGTCACTGACCTCGGTAATGCGCAAGCGGCGGTCGCCCTTCAACATGCCGCGGTGCACGCGCCCGAACAGGGCGGTGTCGCGACCAAAACGGTCGGCGGCGGTGGCGGCGCCCTGGCCCCCCTGAATCACGCGGGTGACGTTATTGGCAATACGCTGGGTCAACATGAGCTGGCGGCTGGCAATATAGATTTGCTGTGGCGCGGCACCCGTCTCAATCAGGATCCCCACCACCTCATCCGACAAGGCCAGCAGGTTTGGAATGTTATCGGAAATCGCCTGCACCGACTGACCCAGTGACAGGATCGCGTCCTTACGTTCCAGGATGGCGTCGATGTTATTGCGGTATTTAGACCAGGTGTTGCCGACGGCATTCAGTTGTACGCTGACGTCTTCGGGTGATTTGGCAAAACCACTGGCCGCGTCGCCCTGATCGAGGGCATTGAAGCTGCTTTCAAATTGATTACGCAAGGTCTGCAGCCGGGCAAAGGAGTTTTCGTTACCCTGCGAGGCCTCGATAGCGAAACGCGACATGGTCTGCGAAAGCACCCGCTGTTCACCGGCGTTTGTCAGGTACCTGGCGTCATAACTGGTCCTGGTGGTGTTATAACCAAGGAAGACAGCCATTGCCACGAACGAGATGCCAATCCCGACCGCGAGCGCGGTTAGCTTGTACTCCTTCAGCTTGCTGAGATCCAATACGTTCTTGACGTTCTTCATTTTATTCTCTCCTGAACTCCGGTAACCGCTTTGTTATTGTCGGCCCACATGCTTGATGCCGACCTGCAGTCCATTTGGCTTACACTGCGACTTGTAAAAACAGCGGGCTTTTCGCCAATGCGTGCATACTAAATATTCCCCATTCTTCGGTATCCTGCTGATAGGCACCGCTGAGGTAGCTTTTTATAAAATTATCAACTTCGGGTAACTTGCTCTTTCGTTCTTCATCCTGAAAATGCCTCAACCCCAGAACCTCATCTACCAGCAGTCCGGAAAATATGCCGCCATGATTCACCACCAGGACACGGCTTTTTACGGTCAATACGGTGGGCTGCTTGGTCAGGTAATCCTGCAAATCCATAATCGGCAGCAGGTTGCCGCGCACATTGGCAATGCCTCTGACCCAGGTCTTCGTCCCGGGGACGCGTGACATAGCAGGATAGGTCAACAACTCGGTAACCTCGTCCACGGGGGTCACCATTTTCAGGCCACCGATCCGGAAGCCGATGGCCAGGGAAGTGCTCTTCAACTCTTCCTGTTGCGGCAGACCGGCAGCGTTTTTGATGCTGCGGCGTTCAATCTCGCGCAGCAGGGCTATCGGATCGATTTTTTTTACCTTGGCATTCATCGCTTGATAGTCGTCTTTAACCGGCCAGTAAGGCATTAATCTTTTCGATCAATATTTTCTCGTCTACCGGCTTGGTCAGGTAATCCTTGGCGCCCTGGCGCAAACCCCAGACACGATCCGTTTCCTGATCCTTGGTGGTGACGATAATAATCGGGATGTCTTTGGTCTCGTCATCATTCGAAATCTGCCGTGTGGCCTGGAAGCCATTCATACCCGGCATAACAATATCCATCAGAATCATGTCCGGCTTTTCCGCTTTCGCGGCCTCCACGCCTTTTTCACCGCTTTCCGCCGATGCGGTATCAAAGCCGTGCTTCTCGAGCATGGTTTTCAGAACGTGGATCTCGGTAGGGGAGTCATCCACTATCAATATGCGTGCCATTCGGTTGTTCTCCTTATTTTCATTTCCAGACCATGAACGTTTTCACGACCACGGCAAACATCATGCACGGACTTCGATCACATGCCGGGTGATCGCGCCAAGCAGCTCATCTTTGGTAAAGGGTTTGGTCAGATATTGTTCGGAACCCACGATACGGCCCCGCGCCTTGTCAAACAGGCCATCTTTACTGGAGAGCATGATCACGGGGGTCGATTTAAAATTCTGGTTATTCTTGATAAGCGCGCAGGTCTGGTAACCATCCAGGCGCGGCATCATGATATCAACGAAAATGATATCCGGGCGATGATCGGCAATCTTGGCCAGGGCCTCGAAGCCATCCGTTGCGGTAATCACATCACAACCGGCCTTTTTCAACAGGGTTTCTGCGGTGCGCCGGATGGTCTTGCTGTCATCGATGACCATGACATTCAGCCCTGCGTAATCCCCGTTCGTTTTAGTCTCGCTGGCCACTCTCACCCCTCGTTTTTCTCAAATCCGGATCGTTATTTAGAAACAATAGTTGTTATTTTTAACATTTAACACAAATTGTAGGTAGTTTCTATAAGCTATTGCAAATAATATGTATTCTTGCCCCTGCCAACCCCTTTCCGGCAGTCCCCCAGGCTCACCCCGCCCCTGGCGTGGGCGACAATCGCCCCCTGACAATTGTCCCCCCCCTAATTAAAGACGCTCGCGGGCCAATCGTCCAGTTTGCCGGCCCCGGACTATTCTGCCCATGCCAAGTGCTGCGCAATAAGCTACCATGAAGACTTGTTTTCGGATACCGGGATACGGCCAACACCATGCCTGAACACAGCAAAACCATCCGCCTCGGCGTTGTTATGGACCCCATCGCCTCTATCAAGTATGCCAAGGACAGTACGCTGGCCATGCTGCTTGAAATCCAGGCCCGCGGCTGGCAGCTCGAATATATGGAGCTAGAGGACCTGTCCCTGCAGGACGGGCGCGCCTTCGGGCAAATGCGCCAACTTACTGTGCGCGCGGATGCGAACGACTGGTTTTCGCTCGGTGCGCCGCGCCGGGAGGCACTGGCCGAACTCGATGTCATCCTGATGCGAAAAGATCCGCCTTTCGACATGGAATATATCTATAGTACCTACCTGCTGGAAGCGGCCGAGGCCGAAGGCGTCCTGGTCGTCAACCGGCCGGAGAGCATTCGCAACGCCAACGAGAAGCTGTTTGCCGCCCGCTTCCCTGACTGCATGCCGCCCTCGATGGTCACCCGCCGGGCCAATGAGTTACGGCGTTTTCTCCAGGAGCACGGCGACATTATCCTCAAGCCCCTCGGCGAAATGGGCGGGGCCTCAATCTTCCGCGTCCGCGACGGCGACCCGAACACCAACGTCATTATCGAGACCCTGACCGGCAATGGCGCGCGCTATATCATGGCGCAACGCTTTGTGCCGGAGATCAGCCTTGGCGACAAGCGCATCCTCCTCATCGATGGCGAACCGGTGCCCTACGCCCTGGCGCGCATCCCGGCCGCCGGCGAAACCCGTGGCAACCTCGCGGCCGGCGGCCGTGGCGAGGGCGTCGAGCTCAGTGACCGCGACCGGGAAATCTGTGCCCGGGTCGGCCCGGTGTGCCGCGAACTCGGGCTGATCTTCGTCGGCATTGATGTCATCGGTGATTACCTGACCGAGATCAACAGCACCAGCCCGACCTGTATCCGCGAACTCGATGCCCTCTACGGACTCAATATCAGCGCCCAACTGATGGACGTCATTGAAAAAAGGCTGTCATGAGCACACTCCCGTACCTGCGCCGCGGCCTGCTGGGCGCGCTGACGATCATCCTGATAAGCATTAGCCTGTCGGGCTGTGAGCGTTCGCAACCGGCAACCAAATTCAACGAAACGGTCTATACCTTCGGCACCCTCGTCGAGGTCACCCTGGTCGGGGTGGAGGCGGCGCACGCCCGCGCCGCCTATAACGCCATCCTCGATGACTTTGACTATATGCATGCCACCTGGCATGCCTGGCAACCCAGCGCCCTCGCCCGCATCAACGGCCTGCTAAAGACCGGCGCGTCCTTTTCACTCGCGCCCTCGGTGCTGCCCCTGATCACCTCGTCGCAGACCCTGTCGACACAAAGCGAAGGCCTGTTTAATCCGGCCATCGGCCAGCTCATCAACCTGTGGGGGTTTCACAGCGATCAGCGCGATGACCAACAGCCTCCGCCCGCGCCGGCCGAGATAGCGGCCTTGCTGGAGAGTGCACCGGGCATGGATGATATTGTCATTGAAGGCCTCAACATGCGCGGCACCAACGCCACACTGCAGCTCGACTTTGGCGGCTTCGCCAAGGGCTATGCCGTCGATGTCGCCATCAACCACCTGCGCGAACTCGGCATCGAAAATGCCATTGTCAACGCCGGCGGCGACCTGCGCGCCATTGGCCGCCATGCCGACCGGCCCTGGCGCGTGGGGATCCGCCAGCCGCGCGGTGAGGGGGTGTTCGCCTCACTGGAAATTGAAGGCGACGAGAGCGTTTTCACCTCCGGCGACTATGAACGCTTCTTTGAATATGACGGCCAGCGCTATCACCACATCATTGACCCGCGCACAGGTTACCCGGCCAGTCAAACCCGCTCGGTCACGGTCATCCATGCTGACGGGGCCACGGCCGACGCCGCCGCTACCGCCCTGTTTGTCGCCGGCCCGCAAGACTGGCATCGCATCGCCAAACAGATGGGCATCAAGTATGTCATGCTGATCGACAAGCAGGGCCGGGTCCACATGAACCCGGCGATGGCCCGGCGGATCAAGCTAACTAACCAGCCTGAGATCCTCCTCAGCGCGACGCTGTAATTGCCGCCCGTGGCCGCGACTACACGCATGCTGACCCTTGCCGATGGTATCTTGATCATCAGCGCCGGCCTGTTGCTCGGCTTCCTGTACAGCGGCACCTTTTCAACCCGCCCGGCGCAGACCGCGATCATTACCGATCACCTCGGCCAGCATCAGCATATCGATATGCGGCGCGACCAGGTCATTACCCTGCAGGGCGCCATCGGCGACAGCACGCTACAGGTCACCGGCGGCCGTTTGCGGTTTACCGACTCCCCCTGTCGTAACAAGCTGTGTATCCAGAACGGCTGGATCGAGCATGGCGGGGCCGCCGTCGCCTGTCTGCCCAATCGCTTAAGTGTGCAGCTGGCGCGCAATGACAATGACTTTGATGCCATCAACTTCTAGCATGACCGCCTCTCCCGGCCTTAGCCTGCAAGCCAACCGCGATGACCTGCGTATCGCCGGTTTCGCTGCCCTGGCCATCGTTATCCACCTGGCGGAAAGCGCCCTGCCGACGCCCCTGCCCGGCTTCAAACCCGGGTTCGCGAACATCATCAGCCTCTACGTCTTGCTGGCCTATGGCTGGCGCATGGCCGCCTGGGTCAGTCTCTTGCGCGTGCTCGGCGGCAGCCTGTTACTGGGGACCTTCCTCTCGCCGACCTTCATGCTCAGTCTCAGCGGGGCCTTGGCCAGCCTGGCTGTGCTTGCGGTCAGCATCCACCTGCCCGGCCGCCCCTTCGGCCCGGTAGGGCACAGTTGCCTGGCGGCGCTGGCGCACATGAGTGGCCAGTTTTTTGCTGCCTATAGCCTGTTTATGCCCCACCCGGCGTTATTGTTGCTATTGCCGGTTTTGCTTACTGCGGCCCTTTTGTCTGGCATTGTTGGCGGTATAATCACGCACAAGGTAATGCAACAGATGCAAGAAATGCGATCCACATGACTCACACCGCCCCGCTGCCAACACCGACGATCACCGCCTTTGACCGCTTCGGCCTGACGCTTTTCTTTGCGGTAGTCATCCATGCCCTGATCATTCTCGGCATCACCTTCAGTAGCGAGTCGCTGAACAAACCCGAGCACATACAGACGATGGAAATCACGCTGGTGCAGTCCAGAAGTGAAAAACCGGTAGAGGACGCGCAGTTCCTCGCCCAGGCCAACCAGCAGGGCAGTGGCAACACCCCCGACATCGAAAAGCCCGTGGCGCCGCGCCGGCAGGAAGTCGCCACCCCGCACAAGAATACCGGTACCGCCCCAGAGAGCAGTCCGGCGGTCACGCCCCGCGAGCAAACCCCGCAGACACAACAACAGGCCGTGATGACGGCCGACGCAGCCACTAAACCGGTACCGGACAGGCCGCAATCGGCGTCACAACAGAACAAGACCCCGAGCGCGAGCCAGATGATCAGCCACGCCCTACAGATCGCCAGCGCCAGCGCCGAATACGAACAGCAAAAACTCGCCAACAAGAAACAGAAACGCAGCAAGTTCATCACCGCCAGCACCACCGAATACAACTACGCCGCCTACCAGGACGCCTGGCGGCTCAAGGTCGAGCGCATCGGCCGCATCAACTACCCGGAGGAGGCCACGCGCCGCCGCCTGACCGGCAAGCTCATACTAACCGTGGTGCTACGCGCGGACGGCAGCATCCAGGACATCAGCCTCGTCCAATCCTCCGGCAACCGCATACTCGATGATGCCGCGCAGCAAATTGTGCGCCTCGCCGCCCCCTACGCGCCGTTCCCGGATAATATCCGCGCCGAAACCGACCTCTTGCACATCACCCGCACCTGGATCTTCCAGAGTGGCAACCGCCTGACCTCGCGCTAGGAAAATAAACACCAGGAAATGTGAACCTCACCAGCCCAACGCAGAGACGCGAAGTCGCAGAGGACGCCAAGGGTTTTAGTTAATGTATCTCCGCGACCTTTGCGACTTCGCGCACTTTGCGTTCCCAGCCGGGAACACAAAAATTCCACCCCTGGCAAACGCTCATCATCCCAGGATGTTGATTTTAATCACTGGATTCCGGCCTCCGCCAGAATGACGAGGCTGTGGCGTTCAGGATTTTCTCCCGGCTTTCGCTATCGATACGACCTCAGGGGTTTCTGCATCTTGCCAGCCGCGGGCGAGTGCCGGATACTTGCGGTATGACTGATACGTCCTATCTGAACAACCACTTTCTCATCGCCATGCCGGCGCTGGAAGACCCGAACTTTTTTCACAGCGTCACCTACATCTGCGAGCATAACGAGCAGGGGGCGATGGGCATCATCATCAACCAGCCACTCGATATCGAGCTGGGTGAGGTTCTCGCGCATATGGAAATGCAAAACTCGGATACGGCGACCGGCCACCAGCCTGTGTATCTCGGCGGCCCGGTGCAGACCGAGCGCGGTTTTGTCCTGCACCATCCGCTCGGTCAGTGGGACTCCATGCTCGCCGTTACCGACCAGGTCGGCGTCACGACCTCGCGCGACATCCTGCAGGCGATGCATGATGGCAACGGCCCCCAACATGCCCTGGTTGCACTCGGTTATGCCGGCTGGGCAGCCGGCCAGCTGGAACAGGAACTGGCCGACAATGCCTGGCTGACCTGTCCGGCTGACACCGCCATTATCTTTGATACCCCGATCGAGAACCGCTGGACAGCGGCAGCCGCTTCGCTGGGCATCGACCTGGGTCAGCTTTCCGGCGAGATCGGGCACGCTTGATGCCACAGACCCTGCTCGGCTTTGACTACGGTCGGCTGCGAACCGGCGTCGCGGTCGGCCAGACCCTGACCGGCACCGCCACCGCCCTGGTCACCTTGCAGTCACGTCATCACAAGCCTGACTGGGACGGCATCGACAGGCTCATCCGCGAATGGCAGCCCGATGGCCTCGTCGTCGGTATCCCCGTGCACATGGATGGCACCGAACAGGAAATGACCAAAACCGCACGTAAATTCGGCGGCCAGCTCAAAGCACGCTACAATCTGCCTGTTTACGAGGCCGATGAGCGCCTCAGCTCCGCCGAGGCCGAACAGAACCTCGGTGGCGGTCAGGACAAGGCTGCTATCGATCGCGAGGCCGCACGCCTGATCCTGCAGGCCTGGTTAAATGAACAGGGGATGGAATGAGAACCGTTGACGAAGATGTAGAACAGCATATCCACGCGATGGGCGAGGCCCTGCAGGCCCAGCTCGCCGAGGCCGATATCAGCGACCCTGTTATGGTCGGGATACACACCGGTGGCGTCTGGGTCGCCGAGCGCCTGCACCAGCAGCTCGGCATCAAGGAGGCCCTCGGCACGCTCGACATCTCGTTTTACCGCGATGATTTCACGCGCGTGGGCATGAACCCGCAGGTCAAACCCTCCGCGTTACCCTTTTCCATCGAGAACCGTCACCTGATCCTGGTCGATGACGTCCTGCATACCGGCCGCACCATCCGCGCGGCCATGAATGAACTGTTCGACTATGGCCGCCCGGCCTCGATCTGGCTGGCCGTGCTGGTCGAGCGCGATGGCCGTGAGTTACCGATTGCCGCCGATGTTGCCGCGCTCAACATCCACCTGGCCAGGGGCGAACAGATCAAACTAAACGGCCCCGAACCGCTGAGCCTGATAATTTTTGAGGCAAAGTAGAAAAAAATCTGCAATAATGCCGACTTAATGACAACGCGTAGCGCTAACTCGTCCACTGCCCCGATCAAACGGCCGCGAACGATCCAGATCGACAGCAACGGCCGACTCCGTCATTTCATTGCTATCGAAGGTCTATCCAAGAGTATCCTCACCGAAATCCTCGATACTGCCGAGTCATTCGTCAGTGTCACCGCCCAGAATGTAAAGAAGGTCCCGCTGCTGCGTGGCCGCACCATATGCAACCTGTTTTTCGAACCGAGCACGCGCACCCGCACCACCTTCGAGCTCGCCGCCAAGCGCCTTTCGGCCGACGTCCTCAACATCAACATCAGCGCCTCCAGCTCGAGCAAGGGCGAGACCCTGCTCGACATGCTGCGCAACCTCGAGGCCATGCACACCGATATGTTCGTCGTCCGCCATTCGAGCAGCGGCGCGGCGCAGTTTATCGCCAGCAAGGTCGCCCCGCACATCAGCGTCATCAACGCCGGCGACGGTAGCCACGAGCACCCCACCCAGGCCATGCTCGACATGTTCACCATCCGCCAGCACAAGCCGGATTTCTCGAGTCTTCGCGTGGCCATCGTCGGCGACCTCATGCACTCGCGTGTCGCCCGCTCCCAGATCCATGCCCTGAACACCCTCGGCGTCGGCGAACTGCGCGTGGTCGCGCCGCGCACCCTGATCCCGGTCGGCATGGAAAGACTCGGCGTGCAGATTTACCAGAACCTCGAGCAGGGCATCCGGGATGTCGATGTCATCATCATGCTGCGCCTGCAAAACGAACGCATGCACGGCGCCTTCATCCCCAGCGAACAGGAATACTTCCAGCTCTACGGCCTGACCGAAAAACGCATCGCACTGGCCAAACCCGATGTGCTGGTCATGCACCCCGGCCCCATCAACCGCGGCGTGGAAATGGACTCGGCGGTGGCCGATGGCGAGCACTCGGTGATCCTGCAACAGGTGAGCAACGGCATCGCCGTGCGCATGGCCGCGATGTCGATGACCATGCGCAGCCGCGCCGACGCGGAGGGCGAGGCATGAACTCAATCCATATCAAGGGCGGCCGCCTCATCGACCCGGCCAATGCCGTTGATGCCGTCACCGATCTCTACCTCGCCGACGGTGCCGTTGCCGGTGTCGGCACGGTCCCGAAAGGTTTCAAGGCCGACACGGTCATCGATGCCACGAACAAGATCGTCTGCCCCGGCCTTATCGACCTGGCCGTGCATCTGCGCGAGCCCGGCCAGGAACGCAAGGCCACCATCGCCAGCGAGACCGCGGCCGCCGTGGCCAATGGCATCACCTCGGTGGTCTGCCCGCCGGATACCTCCCCCATTGTCGATACCGAGGCCGTGGTTGAACTCATCCTGCACCAGGCCAAGCAGTCGGCCAGGGCCATGGTCCTGCCGCTTGGTGCCCTGACCCTGGGGCTAGCCAGCGAGCAACTCAGTGAAATGCATGCCCTCAAGGGCGCCGGGGTCATCGGCCTGAGTAACGCCAACCAGCCGCTCACCAATACCCTGGTGGCGCGCCGCGCCTTTGAATATGCCGCCACGCACGACCTGACCGTGTTCATTCACCCGAACGACCCGAGCCTGAGCGGCCACGGCTGTGCCCACGAAGGCCCGCTGGCGACCCGCCTCGGCCTGCCCGGCATCCCCGAGGCCGCCGAAACCGTCGCCGTCGCCCGCGACCTCGAACTCATTGAACAGACCGGCGTGCGCGCGCACTTCTGCCGCCTGTCGACCAACCGCGCCCTGCACATGATCGCCCGCGCCCGCCACGAAGGGCTGGCGGTGACCTGTGACGTCGCCGTCCACCACCTGTATTTGACCGAAGTGGATATCCTCGACTTTGACAGCGCCTGTCACCTGATCCCGCCACTGCGCAGTGACCGCGACCGTGATGGCCTGCGCGATGGTCTGAACCGCCACATCCTCGATGCGATTTGCTCCGATCATCAGCCACATGAACCCGATGCCAAGCAGGCGCCGTTCAGCGAGACCGAGCCAGGCCTGTCCGGCCTCGATACCCTGCTGCCACTGGTGCTGCGCCTGGCCG
This sequence comes from Sulfuriflexus sp., assembly GCF_032250955.1. Classification (NCBI taxonomy): domain Bacteria; kingdom Pseudomonadati; phylum Pseudomonadota; class Gammaproteobacteria; order Chromatiales; family Granulosicoccaceae; genus Sulfuriflexus; species Sulfuriflexus sp. The sequence goes on from NZ_JAVVES010000003.1 coordinate 68,685, forward strand.
ACGAAGGCGTGCTCTCGCTCAGCGATGCGCTGGCCAGGGTCACTGCGGCCCCGGCCGATATCCTCGGCCTGGCGAGTGGCCGTCTCGGCACGGGCGCGCCGGCCGATGTCTGTATCTTTGACCCGCAGGCCAGCTGGTTCGTCAGCCCCGAGACCCTGCACAGCCGCGGACACAACACCCCGTTTACCGGCTGGGAGATGATTGGCCGCGCTACCCAGACCCTTGTCGGTGGCCGCCTCGTGTTCGACGCCGCCAACTAAAAGCCACCCTTATGAGCAACCTCGCACCACACCGCAACACCATCTTCAGCGAAGACGCCGCGATCATCTCCCACGAGGCCTTCGCCGGCGAGCAATACGTCTTACGCCTGCAGGCCCCGAAGATTGCCGCCAGTGCCCAACCCGGCAGCTTCGTGCATCTCCGCTGTGCCGAACTGTTGCCGATGCGCCGGCCGATCTCGATCATGCGCGTCGATGCGAACAAGGGTTATGTCGATTTGCTCTACAAGGCCCTCGGCCATGGCACGCGCCTGCTCGCCGAACGCAAGGTCGGTGAAGTATTAAGCGTCATGGGCCCCATCGGTCGGCCATTCGCGCCGAGTGCCGAGCGCAGGCGTCCCCTGCTGATCGGCGGTGGCGTGGGCATGCCGCCGATGATCTTCATCGCCGACAGCCTGCGCGACACGGCGCACGAACCGTTCGTGATCCTGGGTTCGGAAGTTCCGTTCCCGTTCAAGGTGCAGCCCTCCACGCACCTCGTGCCCGGTCTGCCGCCCGAGGTCATCGGCACAATGCCCATGCTCGAAGACTGGGGCATCGCCTGCCGGCTCGCCAGCCTGCAAGGCTACCCCGGTTGCTATGAAGGCTACGTCACCGACCTGGCCCGCGCCTGGCTCGATGCCTTGAGTGAAGCAGAACGCAACGAAGTAGAGATATTTTCCTGCGGCCCGCACCCCATGCTTGAGGCCGTCGCCAGACTCGCCAGCGAATACAACCTGCCCTGCCAGGTCTCGCTCGAAGAGTTCATGGCCTGCGCTGTCGGCGGCTGTGCCGGTTGCGTGGTAAAAGTACAAACTGAAAATGGCCCGGCCATGAAACGCGTCTGCGTTGACGGGCCGGTGTTTGATGCGAGAACCGTGTTCTCGTAATTAATAAATAATGATTGATCTTTCATTCATCAATCATCATTCCAAAATCATCGATTAGTTCCCCCCTAATATTACAGCTTGACGATATGTCATTTCTGACATACATTTATACGCATGAGCCCTCATGACAAGGATGTTGTCTGGCTGCATGGTGAGGTCAGGACGCCACCATTTTCTCAACAGGCCCGACTTGAATCCGGTTATCTATTGAGACAATTGCAGCGCGGAATGAAATTGGCGATGCCGCAATCTCGCCCCATGCCCAATATCGGGCGTAGCTGCCATGAGTTACGGATTAACGATGAAAACTCTACCTGGCGAATTATCTACAGAACAGATTCTGATGCCATTGTGATTCTTTCGGTCTTTGAGAAAAAAACCAGCACCACACCACAACATATTATCAACACATGTAAAGACAGGATCAGGAGGTATGACAATGAAAACAGCTAAACGTAACAAACTTGAAGCCAACGGCTGGAAAGTGGGTAATGCTGCTGATTTTCTGGAATTGTCAGATGAAGAGTCCGCCTATATTGAACTCAAACTGAAATTGGCAAACAAATTAAAAGATGCCCGAAGCCAGCGACGATTAACCCAGAAACAACTCGCCGAGTTAATTGACTCCAGCCAATCCCGTGTCGCCAAGATGGAAACAGGCGACCCTTCCGTCTCTCTGGATTTATTGATTAAGGCTCTTCGGAAAAATTAGTGGGTAAAAATATAGCGAATTTGGAGCAATAGAGATAGTTTTCTGGAAATTGGAGGGTAGAGCACCCTGTCCCAACTCTGAGAAGATGGAAGTATCGAGCAACCATCAAGCCAGAGAAAAAGGAACAGGATGCAGATCAAGACTATCCTCAATCGAGTCCAAAAATTCAAATCATTTGTGTATGGGGCCGTGCGGTTGGTGGAAGGTGCACCGGTACCGACGCTGGAAGTTGAGATACAGCCCCGCTCAAATAGCCGCCCGGTCTGCAGTGGTTGCGGGCATAAAAGGCCCGGGTATGATCGGCTGCCGGAGCGGCTGTTTGAGTTTATCCCGATGTGGGGACATAAGGTGTTTTTTCGCTATACGCCGCGCCGGGTTGATTGTCCCGTCTGTGGTGTGCGGGTAGAACGGATGCCCTGGGCGTCAGGTAAGCACCGGCTGACAGAGGCCTATGCCTGGTTCCTGGCAGGTTGGGCGAAGCGCCTGAGCTGGAAAGAAG